>NZ_JQKG01000011.1 GCF_000745915.1 Deinococcus misasensis DSM 22328 | reverse complement strand
AGTGGGTCACTCAGGAACTGGGCAAGCAGGGTAAAAAGGCTTTGTTGCTGGTGTGGGACAACGCCAGTTGGCATATCAGCAAACAGGTCATCTTCTGGATCAAGCAGTACAACCGTGAGGCAAAAGCATCAGGTGGAGTGCGGATTTTGAGTGGTTTGCTGCCGAAAAGAAGCCCCTGGCTGAATCCCATCGAACCGAAATGGCTACATGGCAAACGGGCGGTGATACCTGCTCAGGGCTTGCTTTCGGCGAAGGAATTGGAGTCTCGGGTCTGCGCTTATTATGCGTGTCCAAAATTGGAGCCCCTTGCACAACCTCTTTCGTGATCATGCACTAGGGAAACGTCTGTAGGGGCGAGGCGTGCCTCGCCCTTCATTGCTTTGGCCAAAGCTTTCTTTTGCCCTCGGACCTGTGCCCTCGGACCTGTGCCCTATACCCTCGGCAGGGCGTAGCCCTTCAGACAACACTGGTCACCCCATCAAAAACCCTATACAATGTCATCTCAGTGTGTCCTGTCCTTGCCAGAGTGCACAGACAGGCGCAAAATCAGCGGTTTTTGCCGGGCAGGTGTTGGATGTACGGTTACGAAGAACTCGTTCATGCTCTTGACTATCTCACTGACGAAGAACGCCAGAAGGTGGACCGTGCTTTTGTGCTGGCCGAAAAGGCCCACAGGGGCATGAACCGCAAGAGTGGCGAACCCTACATCACCCATCCTGTGGCGGTCGCCATGATTCTGGCCGAACTCAAAATGGATGCCGATGGGGTCTGTGCGGGCCTTTTGCACGACACTGTCGAAGACACCGATGTGACTTTTGAGGAACTTGAAGAGGCGTTTGGTCACGATGTGCGCAAAATCGTGGAAGGCGAAACCAAAGTCTCCAAACTGACCAAGCTTTCCAAGAACCTGCAAGACGAGCAGGCCGAAAACCTGCGCCAGATGCTGATGGCCATGACCGGCGACCTGCGCATCATCATTGTGAAGCTTGCGGATCGCCTCCACAACATGCGCACCCTTGGCAGCATGCCCGAACACAAGCAAAAGCGGATCTCCAGAGAAACACTGGAGATTTTTGCTCCTCTGGCCCACCGTCTGGGGATCGGGCAGATCAAGTGGGAACTGGAAGACCTGTGTTTCAAGTACCTCTTCCCTGAAGAGTTTGAGAGCCTGGTGGGTGCGCTCAACATGCGCAAATCTGAGCGCGAGAACCACATCCAGAAGGCCATCGAGCAGATCAAATTCACCCTTGGCGACGATCTGGAATTGACCCGCTGGGTGATCAAAATCGAGATTTCAGGCCGCAGCAAGCACCTGTATTCGATCCACAACAAGATGGTCCACGAGCACAAGTCTCTGGAGCAGATTTTTGATTTGCTGGCCATCCGGGTGATCCTGACCCCCAAACCAGTGACCGCCAGCGAAATCAATTTCGATTCCGCAGAGGAGTACCAGAGGGCGCTTGAGATGGCCGAGTTGGGCCGGGAAAAACGGGTCTGCTACCACACCCTCGGAATTGTGCACAGCATGTGGACCCCGATTCCGGGCCGTTTCAAAGATTACATCGCAGTCCCCAAACCCAACGGTTACCAGAGCCTGCACACCACCGTGATCAGCCTCTCGGGTTTGCCCATCGAGGTGCAACTCCGTTCTGCACGGATGCATTACATCGCAGAGTATGGGGTTGCTGCACACTGGCTTTACAAGCAGGACCAGCAAGGCAAAACCACCACCGAGCAGAAAATCAACTGGCTGAACCAGTTGGAGCAGTTGCAACAGGAAATCACCGACGCATCGGATTTCATTGATGCGGTGAAAAACGATTTGCTCTCCGGGCGGGTGTTTGTGTTCACCCCCAAAGGGGACACCGTCAATCTCCCCAAAGGGGCCACCCCCATCGATTTTGCCTACCACATCCACTCTCGGGTGGGAGACACCTGTGTGGGGTCCATCGTCAACGGTCAGATTGTTCCCCTGAACTACGAATTGCAAAACGGGGACCGTCTGGAAATCCTGACCAGCAAGAACGCCACCCCCAGCAAAGACTGGATGAATTTTGCAGTCACCCGTTCTGCCCGCACCAAAATCCGGCATTTCTTCCGGACCAAGGAGCGTCAGGATGCCCTGCAAAATGGCCACGACCAGTTGGAAAATTACCTGAGAAAGCGCAATCTGGCGGTTCGTCAATTGATGCGAACCAAGTTGCTGGAAGATGTGGCAGAGAAACTGCTGGGATCCCGCAACCCGGACGAGCTTTATCTGGCAATCCACTCGGGGCGCATGAACCCTGCCAACGTGGCAAAGGTGCTGGCCCCTCAACTGGAAGCCGAACAAACCCAGCCTGTGGTCAAGCAACCCCTCAAGCGCAAAGCCCCTCCCAAGCAGAAAGATGGGGGCATCATCATTGATGGGGTGGTCACAGACGCCAAAGTGGCCCACTGTTGCAACCCGATTGTGGGTGACCAGATCATGGGTTACCTGACCCGAGGGCGTGGGGTTTCCGTGCACCGCGCCGATTGTCCAAACCTGCAGCGCCTGCTGCGCGACGAACCAGACCGCTGTGTGGACGCCACCTGGTCTGCCTCCAATGAGGTGGAGCAACTTGTGGATCTGGACATCATCTGCACCGACCGACCCAACCTGCTTGCAGAGGTGCTGCAGGTGATCACCGAGCAACGCCGCAATGTGCTGCATGTGACAGCGGGAGTGGGCTCTGGAGGCATTGCCCACATTTACCTGAGAACCACCGTGCGTGGCAACAACGACCTGAGCGTGCTGGCAGACGCCCTGAAACGCAACAAGGACATCCAGACGGTGTTGCGGATGTCTGGCACCAAGGGTGGAATGCCGATTCCGCCCAAGCATTCTTCCAAAGCCTGAGTTGTTGGCCTTACAGTGGCCTGTCCCAAAATGTGTTGTGCTCTGGAGGATGACGCCCTGTCATCCTCTCTTTTTTGTCAGGAGGACCTGTGAAAGAAATCAATTTTGCCAAAACCATCCTGCAGGACCGCAATTGGAAAGAGGTCTCCTCAGACGAGGTGCTGGAGAAATCCAGAGCGCTGCTTTCCGAGTGGATGGCCGGAGAAAAGCGTCTGGAAAGACCAAAACTGTATGACCACTATGCAATTTTGCTGGTGGCCCTGATTGACCGTGTTGAGCGATTGGAAGAAGAATTGCAAAGCTTGAAAAATAAAACTTGAGTTAAATACGCTCAACTTTGCTTAGTTTTGAGGTATACTCTGGTATGCCGCTTTCACTGACGCCTGTCACCCAGGAAAACTGGGAACAATTGATTCAACTGAAACTGCCTGCTGAACAGGAAAACCTCAATCCGCCCAACTGGTATGCATTGCTGCAAGCCAACCAATTGCAATACCTCGCTTATGGCATCAAAAGCGAAGGCAAATTGATCGGACTGGTCACCCTCGGGTGGGTCAACGACACCCGCAGTTACTGGATCCATCACCTGATGCTGGACGCAGAACACAACCAACCCGAGCATGCTCTGGAAGCCCTGCAAATGACCATCCGCTACATTCGAGGGCTTCCTGTGGGACACAACATCACCTATCCCATGCCCGTCACCCTGTACCACCCCATCACCGACCAGCAGTTGCAAGAACTGGGTTTTGTGCCGCTTGGTGAGTACAAGGGACAGGTGATTTACGGCCTGCAAACCACACCCTTGCCACGCATGTCTCTGGAAGATGTGCCTGTCGCTGTTCCCAAGGATGAGAAAAAAGAGATCAATTGGGAAAGGATTCTGATGGGGTTCATTCTGGTCCTGCTCATCTTGTATGGATACTTTGAGATATTCATTCCCCGTCTGCCTTCCACAGATGGGCTGCCCATCACCTGAGAGACCCGTCACCTGAGAGACCCGTCACCTGAAAAAGCTGCCTTTTTGCTTCTCAATTCCAGCCCTTCCCACAAGCCCTTTCTCAAAACATCTGGAGGACCACACCCATGAAAAAATGGCTGATTGCATCTGCACTTCTTTTTGGACAGGGATTCGCCCAGCAAAACCTTTCTGAACTGCAAAACGAATACCAGAACGCCCTGAAAACCGCCCCCAAAACCACCGGAAACACCACCTGGAAAAGCCTGATGGACCGGGTTGAGGAACTGAAAAACCAGACCCCAACCCCAGAGGTCTTGCGTTTGCGGGCCAACATCTACAGCGATGTGAAGTGGTGGATCAAAGCCAAGACTGCATGGGAAGACTTCCAGAAGGTCGGCAACCTGAGCGCAGACGAGAAAAAGCGTTACTCTGAAGCCCTGCACAATCTGGCTTTCACCGCAGCCCATCGCAACGAGCCCAATCTGCAAGAAGCCCTGCAATATGCCAAACAGGCCATCGAAGTCACCCCGGATTACTATCCAGCCCGTTACCTGCTGGCCGAAACCTATCAGGACCTCGGGGATTACTCCAATGCCAAAAATGCATGGAAAGAAGTGCTGGACATCAATCCCACCGACTCCAAAGCCCAGTACTTTGTGAATGTGGGAGACCGGCTTTCCAGATTTGGCCCGGAGGTCAATCAGGCTTTTGTGCGCGGATACAGTGCCTACAGCGAAAACCAGAAAACCGAAGCCCTGAACCTGTTCAAGAAAACCACCGAACTGGGACCCGAGTTCACCGAAGGCTGGCGTTACTATGCCCGCACCGCTTTTGAACTGGGCGATGTGAAAGCCGCTCTGGCCGGATACCAGAAACTCTCTGAACTGGAAGGCCAGACCCCCGAGAACACCTACTGGCTCAATTACGCCACAGAGGCCAGCCAGTATGGACTGGAAGCCGTCAAAGCCTACCGCTCTGGTTACACCGCCTACCAGCAGAAAAACCTGAAAGGTGCAGAAAGCCTGTTCAAACAGGCCACCACCCTCAGTCCCAATTACCAGAAAGCCTGGGCATGGCTGGGACGGGTGCGCTACGAACAGAAAAATTACTCTGGTGCGGTGCAGGCTTACATGCAAGCCGTAACCCTCGATCCAGAGGACGACAGCAGCGAGTATTACCTGAAACTGGCCAAGAACCGAAAGTAAAGCAGGTGTTTTGCAAATCCCTCTCTGGTCAGAGAGGGATTTGTTTTTGGAAAGGTGGAGGCATCGAGTCAAAACGGAAGGCATCTGACTGTTGATTGCTTTTTGAGGTGCGATGTCAGGTTGGAGGCTTTGCATGCCCGCTGATTTGCAGGACTCCAGAAGGACATCTGTAAGTTCAGTTCTGTTATATTGAGCAAGCCATACGCAACAGGAGCCCGCATGCTTTTTGCCCTCGAAAAAGATCCCAAACTTCAGGCTTTCCAGCAAAGCCTCAGCAAGTTTTACACCAACAACACCGATCCCCAGAAAGCCAGAGAGCTTGGCAAAATGCTGGGCAACCTGTATTACCATGACCTGTATCAGGACAAGGGATTTTACGCATCTGCACGCGAGATCTCCGAAAAGCTTTGCAGCAGTGACAGTGCGGCCCACCAGAGTGTGCGCCGTTCATGGGTGAGGGCACTGAACGCCCTGGACCCCCAGAATGACCTCGATGAGGTGGTCAGTCAGGTGTACTGGAGCCGCAGAAGCCGCTGGGAAAAGCTGGCGAAGCAACTGAAGGTTCCCCTTCCCCAGAAATTTCTGGCTTACCGGGCCGTCAAAGGCACCGCTTTTGTGGAAGCCATCGCTGAAGCATGGGAAGAAGAAGACAAGCCTCTGGTTGGTGTGTGGCAGGAGTCTCTGGCTTCCTGGTCCCTTTCGGAAAAAGCCGCCCGTGCCTTTTTTGGAGAGCCTTTCGAAGAACAGGATGCCGTGCTCTTTGTTGCAGAAATCCCCTTCGAGCAGACCTTCATGGACAAGTTTCTGGATGGGGGCACTCTGGTGCTCGGGCATTTCGATCAGGACCTGATTTATGCCGGAGGGTACAAGTCCGGCGAAATTTACGCCCTCAAAGAGCGGATCGTGGTGAAATACCGCGGTTTTGAATACACCTACGAACAGCGCAAATTGCTGTCCAACATCCTGAAGGCAGGCATCTGATGGCCCGAAAAACTGTCCCTGAAATCAAGAAACCCGAGGCCGTCTTGAAAACCATCCAGAAACTGCGCCAGCAGGCCTCTGTGGTGGTGGTGCGTGCCCCTGCTTTCAGCATGTATCCAGACGACGATCCTGAAGTCCATCTTAAGCTGAGTAAAAGGTCCTCTTAAGGGCAGAAATAAGAAATCCTACAAAGCAAAAAGGGGATCAATATTAACCTGTTCTCAGGTTTTTAAACCTGTCATGCGAATCACAATCTGTGGTTGCTGACAGGTGATTCACTTTGAAACTGGACCAAAGCTCAAATGAAAAAGGGCATCCGTTGATTGTGAACGGACACCCTTCAGGTCCCTCTGGGGACATTGAACTTCAAGAGACAAAGGCCATGGATGGCAAACTCAGTCGTCGTGTTCATCGTCGAGCGTGGAAATGTATTCTTTGAGGCTCTCCGTGTCTCCGGCGGAAAGATCCTGAGCAATTTTCTCAATCGCCAGACGAACCACCTCGCTCTTGGAAATGAGGCGTTCAGGACTGGAGAGTTCGTACGCAGTCTTGGTGAGGAGTGCGTCTTGCTCTTCAGAGATGACGACTTGCAAGCGCTTTTTTTCTTTCTTCGGCACGGTCACTCCTTTAGGAATATTTTAGCATTCGAAATACACACCAACAACACTATCAGATATTGGACTTCCATGAGTCAAGTGTGTAAGATACTCCTAGGGCATTGACCCATACACTCTGGTAACAACTCAGCGACTGCTGATCTGAAAGGACACTATGCTTCTGGATACCCCCCTGACCATTTTCGGTGGCTCCCGCCTGAGCGGCGAATTTAAAGCACAACCCTCCAAAAACGCCGCATTGCCCATCATTGTGGCAAGCCTGCTCAGCAAAGAGCCCGTCGTCTTGCACGGGATTCCCAGACTCGCAGACATCTACACCATTCTGGAACTGATGACCGGCCTCGGCACCAAATACCGCTGGCTCGGACCCAACACCCTTGAAATGCACACCCCAGAGCTGACCTCCACCGTTGCCCCTTACGCTCTGGTCAGCAAAATGCGCGCCTCTTTCATCCTGATGGGCGCACTGCTTTCCCGCGCTGGACATGCCGAAGTGAGCATGCCCGGCGGTTGTGCTTTTGGTCAGCGTCCTGTGGACCAGCACATCAAGGCCTTCCGCGCCATGGGTGCAGACGTGGACGAAGAAGGCGGCAACTTCATTGCCAGCCGCACAGACACCTTCAGTGGCTCTTATGTTTTTGAAATCCTGACCGTGGGCGGAACCCAGAACGCCATTCTGGCCGCCGTGCTCGGAGAAGGCACCGTGATTCTGGACAACGCCAGCATCGACACCGATGTGGTGGACATGGTGCGCTTCCTGAACTCTCTGGGCGCAGACATTCAGGGTGTTGGAACCAATACCATCGTGATCAACGGGGTCAAAGAACTCCGTGGTGGCGAGTACACCGTGATTCCTGACCGCATCGAAGCCAGCACCATGCTGATTGCTGCCGTGGCCACCCGCAGCCAATTGACTGTCACCAACGTGATTCCCGGTCACCTGCGTGCCGTCACCGCCAAACTGACCGAAATGGGCGCACACATTCTGGAACTCGATCACAACACCCTGATGATCGATGCCCGTCATGGTGAACTGCGTCCTGTGAACCTCACCACCACCGAGTTCCCCGGCTTCCCCACCGATGTGCAACCCCAGATGAGCGCCCTGCTGGCCACCATCCCCGGAACCAGCATCGTGATGGACAAAGTTTACCCAGAGCGCCTCACCCACGTGGTGGAACTGCGCCGCATGGGAGCCAACATTGAAGTCCCAGAGCACACCCAGGTCATTCAAGGCAAGAAGCTGCACGGTGCACCTGTGCGCGCCGCAGACATCCGTGCCGGTGCCGCTCTGGTGATTGCTGCCATGGCCGCAGAAGGCAAGTCCGTCATTGACGGGGTGCGTTTCCTGAACCGCGGTTACGAGCGCCTCACCGAGCGTTTGCAAGGCATTGGGGTGCACATCGAGCAAAACCAGCACCTCGTTGCCACCGCAATGGACTGAACCCCCTCCTCGCTGCGCTTGCCTCTCCCGAACAGGGAGAGGTTTTTTATGCCGTGCTGCAAGCCTGTGTACATTCCCTTCCACATTGAAACGCACAGTCGAGTAAACTGGTTGCATCATGTCCGCCACACAAGTCTTTCTTTCCTTACAGCGAAGCGAGGTGCCGTTCGTCCCGTGATCGCTGAAAAATTAATAGACCTCGAGCGCGAGTACCGCAGTCTGGAGCGCGAGATGAGCAATCCCGAAGTTTTCGGGAACAATGACGTTTATCTCAAACTCAACCGCAGATACGCTGAACTCACGCCCATCATGCAGCTCTGGGAGGAATACAAAACCCTCTCGGAGTCCCAAAAACAAGCCCAGGAACTGCTGACCGACCCTGACATGCGAGAACTCGCAGAGATGGAACTGGAAGCAGCACACCTCCGTTTGCCTGAAATTGAACAGGAACTGGATGTCCTGTTGCTCCCCAGAGACCCCAGAGACGAACGCAACGTGATTCTGGAAATCCGCTCGGGAGCCGGAGGGGATGAGGCCGCCCTGTTCGCTGCAGACCTGTTGCGCATGTATGAGCGTTACTGCACAAGGACCGGCCTGAAAATGGAGATGCTGGATTCCAACCCGAGCGATCTGGGCGGATTCTCCAAAGTGGTGGTGGAACTCTCTGGTGAGCGCGCCTACCGTCACTTCAAATTTGAGGGTGGGGTTCACCGGGTCCAGAGGGTGCCTGCCACCGAATCACAGGGGCGCATCCACACCAGCACCGTTACGGTGGCCGTGATGCCCGAAGTGGAAGAATCCGAGGTGGAACTCAACATGCAGGATGTGCGCATCGACGTGTTCCGTTCTCAGGGTGCCGGAGGGCAAGGGGTGAACACCACCGACTCGGCTGTGCGCGTGGTGTACAGACCGGGAACCCCCGAGGAAATCATCGTGGTGTGTCAGGATGCCCGCAGCCAGATCAAGAACCGTGAGAAGGCCCTGAACGTCCTGAGAAGCCGCCTTGCCGACCTCAAAAGGCAGGAAGAAGAAGAAAAAATCCGCAGTGAGCGCCAGAGCATGATTGGCTCTGGGGACCGCAGCGAAAAAATCCGCACCTACAATTACCCCCAGAACCGCGTGACCGACCACCGCCTGACCGGAGAGGACAAAAACCACCCTCTGGATCTGGTGATGAACGGCAATCTGGAGGATGTGCTGGAAGCCCTGCAAAGGGTGGAACGCGAAGAACTGCTGGCAGAGATGGCCGAGGCCGCAGAGTGAGGGGGCCATGTGGCAAGGCGTGAATTGCTGGTCACTGCGGCCATCCTGAGGGACAAACAGGGCCGCATCCTGCTGGTGGGCAACGACTGGCAAAAGTCAGGACGGGTGCGCTACACCCTGCCCGGAGGTGTGGTGGAGCACGGCGAAACCGCCCCTCAGGCTCTGGTCCGTGAAATCCTTGAAGAAACCGGATTGAAACTCAAAAAGATCCACCATCTGGCCTACTGCGTCCACATCGAAGATGTGCGCCGCCATGACCGGGCAATCAGTCTGGTCTTTGAAGCCGACTGGGAAGGCCTTTTGAACCCCAGAGACCCTGATGGCTTCATCGTGGAAGCCCGTTTCTTCACCGCCGAGGAAATCACCCGGATGCTGGACTCTCCACCCATCCGCGATCCCCTGACCGACTACCTGACTTCAGGGATTCCGGGGCTGTTTTATGCCTTCTCTGGCTGGGACGGCAAGGGAGGCATTCGCATTCCCACCCTGAGAAAAGAGCAGCAATAAAGCAGAAGGCAGAAGGGTAAAGGCTGAAGGCAGAAGGCCAAGGCAACAATCAGGCCAGAGCATAAACTTTCCACAGCGGGCGAGGCATGCCTTCTTGTACAAAACGAGGGATCGCCTTTTGATCCCTCTGTCCGCTCGCCCCTACTTTCTGCTTTCTGCTAATCTTCCCTGTTGGTGATGCGCTCCAACCATGCCCGCACTTGCTTGTCGTTCAACACGCGGGTCACTTTCAGCTCGGCCTTCAGGGCATCAAAGGTGCGCATGCTGTTCCAAGTGCGCCGGTAGGTGGGTGCCCCGAGCAAGATCACCCGTCGGTCTTCGAGGATTGGAATGTCTGAGGGGGTTCCCTCGCCCCAGATCCAGTGCTCTGGGGCCTCAGACAGGGTCAGGTCATCCAGAAGGGCTTGATGGGTGTACAGGTTCCATGCCCCTTCCACAGTTTCATCACTGGTTTGCGGACCATCCCCTTTGGCCACACTGACGATGCGGTCCGTGGTGCGCTTTCGCTTGAACAGGCCCTTTTGTGGAAAAGCGTCCATCAGCAGGACATGCAACTGAAAATTGTCCGTGACACCACTGAGCACCCCCTCCACCCCGAGGTGCGTGGAGGGTTCCAGCACCACCACAGGTTCCTCATGCAGGACTGGGATGATTTTGCTCAACCAGTGTGCTCCCTCGGAGTGATCGGCCAGAGCAATGCAAACAGGCAGCAAAGGCAAAGCTTCGGCTCGGGCTTCAGGGCTGACCGACATCAGGGCGATGGCTGGACGCCAGAACAATTCCAGCTCATCCAGCACAGCAAGGCACTCCTCGGAAGGGGCCTCGGGATCTTCACTTTGTTCCAGCAAAGCACTGGCCCGATGCAACACAAATTCCAGCCGATCCAGAATGGGTTTTTGCACATCTTTTGGAGAGCATCCCCCTTCCAGAAAAGCCCCGAGGCACATGCCGATCAAACCGGCTTTGCCAGACTCTGGAACCTGCAAGCCCTGAGCAAGGTCTTTCAGGGCTTCTTCCACAGCAGCACGGGGGTGTTTGCGGGCCTCATCAAAAACAGTCTGTGCCAGAGGATAAAGGTCATCTGGAACGGTAGAAGGATCGTGTACAGCAATCAATAAGTGGTCAACGGCCTGTTTTAAGGTCACCTCTGGCTCCTATGTGTTTCTCATCTTACTGCTTTCAACGAAAATGGGTTTCGCCCAATTCTTGCATGATCAGGGTTTCTGTCTCTGATTTTCTGCAACCTTCAATGGTGGTGATGGTGATGGTGTCCTTCGCCTTCTTTAGGTGCAGGCAAACGGCCGTAATGGTGGGCCATGCAGGCAATCAGGGTGGCCAGAGGCACTGCCAGAATCAGACCGATGGAACCCACAAGGCTCTGGACCACTGCACCTGCAACCACTTCCATGTTCAGGGCGGATTTCCAGCTGGTGTTCCCTGCCTGAAAGAGCACAAACAAAGACAGGCTGCTTCCTGCGTAAGCCAGCACCAGCGTGTTCACCAGACTGCCGATGTGGTCAAGGCCCACCCGCATGCTGGACACAAAGAGTTTTTGCCAGCTTTGTTTGGGGTCGATGTGGGCCAGTTCTCGCACCACCGCCACCTGTGGGATGGTGGAATCCACCAGGGCCCCCAGTGCCCCGATGATCATGCCTCCCAAGAGCAAACCCCTCAGGTCGGTGATGCCCATTTGCCTGAGGAACATGGTTTCCTCGTCGAAAATGCCCGAGAGGTGGGTGAATTCCATGGCAACCATGGCAAGGCCCACAGCCACAGCAGCGGTCAGGATGGTGGCAACCAGTGCAGCGGTGGTGGTCCAGTTGGTGCCGTGCACAAAATACACACTGAACAGCAAAATGCCCGTGCTGCCCATGAGGGCCACCAGAGCAGGATTCCAACCTGCCAGGATCAATGGGATCACCATCAGCAAAATCACCCCGATGGACAGGAACATGCCAATCACGGCCCGAATGCCTTTTCCCTTGCCCACCACCCCTGCAACCACCACAAAAATCAGGGTGAGGATGGCCAGATACGGCCAGCGCACAAAATCCGCAAGGTAGTAAATGGTCTGCCCATTGGGGTCGAGGGTCTGGAACACCTGCACCAGATCTCCCAACTTCACTTCCAGTTGACCATCGTTGTTGAGGGGATAGGTGGCCTCTCCGACTTTCACCGTCAGGGGATCAAGGTCGATGATGGAGCCTTCCAGGGTCTGACCATGTTGGGCAGACTGGGTTTCACTCTGGGCGATGGATTGTGGGGCCAACAAGGCGATCAGGCAAAAAAGAACGGTGTAGAGCACACGGAGCATGCAGTACACAGTAGCAGGTGAGCATGAAAAGTCTGGTGGGTTTATCTGGAACGCAGCCAGAGGATGAAGTAAACCAGAGCATAAAGCCCAGCAGCAAGAAGGGCCAGCACATGCAAATCAGGGTTGGGCCAGTTGAAACCGAGCATCTTTCCCCCCAGCATGTAAGTCATGCTCAGGGCAAACGCCCAGCTTCCAGTGATGCGTGCAGCTTCGGCGTTGCGAATGCGAATCCGTTCATCAAGCATCTTCTGGTAAACCTCACAAAACCAGACGATGCCGCCGCCATACAGCAACACCATCAACATGGACACATAACGCCACAGAGAATCTGGATGTTTTTCTGCAAGCGTGGCACTGGTTCCCATCACCATGGTCACCAGAAACACCCCAAGGGTCCACCAGAGGGACACCCTGTTGATTCTGTACTCCCGCCGCTCTCTTTTCATTTGCATGGATGGACCCCTTTCATGTCAAGCTTACTTTACATCAGGGTAAGTGGACCCATCCCCAAAGTCAAGCGAAACCATCACGCACAAGGGCCGCCCATGGGCGACCCTCTGGAATCTTCAATTTTGCAGGTGAATCCTTACTCGACGGTCACGCTCTTGGCAAGGTTGCGGGGTTTGTCCACATCCCGGTCCAGAGAAGTGGCCGTGAAGTAGGCCAGCAGTTGCATGGCCACAGCGTTCACCACAGGAGAAACCATTTCGGCGGCTCTGGGCACGTAGATCACATCATCGGCGTGACGGGCAGCTTCGGTGTCTCCATCGCTGACCACGGCAATGACTTTGCCACTTCTGGCTTTGACTTCCTGAATGTTGGAGATGGTTTTCTCCAAGAGGAAGCTTTCGGTGGCGATGACCACCACAGGCAGGTTCTGGTCAATCAGGGCGATGGGACCGTGTTTCATTTCCCCTGCTGCGTAAGCTTCAGCGTG
The DNA here is from genome assembly GCF_000745915.1 of Deinococcus misasensis DSM 22328. Classification (NCBI taxonomy): domain Bacteria; kingdom Thermotogati; phylum Deinococcota; class Deinococci; order Deinococcales; family Deinococcaceae; genus Deinococcus; species Deinococcus misasensis. Next base: position 150,622 of record NZ_JQKG01000011.1, on the reverse strand, counting down.
GATGTAGCTGATCTCTTTGAGTTTCAGGGCACCTTCGAAAGCAGTGGGAGAGTTGACGCCACGCCCGAGGAACAGGTAATCGCGGGCCTGGTGGTACTTCTGGGCAATGCGTTTGATGTTCTCGACGCGCTCGGGTTGCAGGCATTCTTCCACCAGACGGGGAAGTTCGCGGGCACCTTGCAGGAGTTCACGGCCCAGTTCTTCGTTGAGGGTGCCACGGGCACGACCAAGCCAGAGGGCCAGCATCAGCATGGCACTGACCATGGCGGTGTAAGCCTTTGTAGAGGCCACCCCGATCTCCGGGCCAGCGTGGATGTAAAGCACATCGTCCACTTCGCGGGTCATGCTGGAGCCCTTGGCGTTGATGACCCCGAGGGTTTTGGCACCTTGCTTCTTGGCTTCCCGCAGGGCTTCGAGGGTGTCAATGGTTTCACCGCTCTGGGAAATCACAATGGCAAGGGTGTTTTCGCTGACCAGAGGGGAACGGTAGCGGTATTCACTGGCCACATCCACTTCAACGGGGATGCGGGCCAGTTGCTCGATCAGGTATTCACCGACCAGACCAGCGTAAAAGGCGGTTCCGCAGGCAATGATGGAGATGCGCTTGAAGCTGGCAGGGTCCAGATTGATGTCGAGGTTCACTTCGCCGGTTTCGTCGTGGAGGCGACCAATCAGGGTGTTGGTGAGGGCTTGCGGCTGCTCGTAGATTTCTTTAAGCATGTAGGTGTCAAAGCCACCTTTTTCAGCAGCTTCTGCATCCCATTCGATCAGGGTTTCTTCGCGTTGAACGGGGTTGCCTTGCAGGTCCATGACCCTGTAGGCTTCTTTGTTCAGGACCACCATGTCGCCATCGTGCAGGAAGACCATGGTGCGGGTGTAAGGCAGCAGTGCAGGCACATCAGATGCAAGGAACATCTCGCCCTGACCCACGCCCATCACCAGAGGACTGACGGTGCGGGCAGCCACGATTTCGTCATGGTCAATGTGGGTGACCACAATGCCGTATGCACCGCGCACTTCTGCGAGGGCTTCACGGACAGCCACTTCCAGATTGCCCTGGTATTTTTCTTCGATCAGGTGGGCCAGCACTTCGCTGTCGGTTTCGCTGCGGAAGATGTGGCCTCTGGCCATCAGGGCATCTTTGAGGTGCAGGTAGTTTTCGATGATGCCGTTGTGGATGATCACCAGTCTGCCATCTTCGGTGGCGTGGGGGTGGGCGTTGGTGTCGTTGGGCAGACCGTGGGTGGCCCAGCGGGTGTGTCCAATGCCAAGGGTGCCTTTGAGGGGCTCTTTTTCCAACTCTCCGGCCAGATTGGCCAGTTTTCCGGCACGCTTTCTGACTTCGATGGTGTTTCCGGTGCGCACAGCCACACCAGCGCTGTCGTAGCCACGGTATTCCAGTTTGGCAAGACCCGAGATCAGAACGTCCTGGGCATCACGAGGGCCAATGTATCCAACGATTCCGCACATGTTTTACTCCTGCTGAAAAGCGCCCTTCTGCCTGTGCAGAAGAACGAAAAGACGGCTTACATGGGTTGTGGCATCTGTCAAATCAACCTGACTCAGACAGGTTGCTGCATGACGCCGGATTTGGGGTTGCTCGGGCAGGGTGGCCCTTGTTGTGGTGTGGTCCTGTCCGTGGTTATGTCCGCGTTGCCGTGGGGGTTATCACTGGACTTGATTGCTCAAAAGCAATTCGGGGAGGGTGGGACTTCACCCTGGAGGCATCCGCAGATGTGTTCGCTGACCTCCACCTCGTATTCCTGCATGTGTGCAGGACCTTGCGCTTCCCGTTCTTCCTTCAAAATGTGTGTGCCCTACACCTCCATCGGTCCAACAATCTTCAGTCAGACTATAGCATACACATCATGCTGATGATGTGTAGTGATCAAAACGATCAATGGAACCTCAAGAGGGTCTTGACCTTCAGGAATGTCTAGATCCAACATCCTCCAGAGAACCGTGTGCAGCGCACCCCCTCCCCTCTGGAACGGTCAGTACAGTGAGAGGGACATGGTAAAACCGTTTGGGGTATTTTCATCAAGCTTCTGTTACCATATTTTGTGGTCTTTTTCCTGCCCCAAACCCTGAGGGCCAACAAGGAAAAAGCCGATCTGAACTCAGGGAGGTGTCGGTGAATGCCCACGTATCAATACAAAAACCTCAAGACCGGTGAAGTTTTCGAAGTCACCCAGCGGATCACAGAAACCGCGTGGACCGTTCACCCCGAGACGGGGGATCCGGTCAAACGACTGATCAGCAAACCAGGCATTGCCTTCAAAGGCTCTGGATTCTACGTCACGGACAGCCGTCCCAGCAGCAACTCGGAGGGTTAATTGAAACTCAGGGGAATGAGGCGCATCTCCATCGCTGTGGCAGCACTTCTGACTGTCAGTGCAGCGGGCTTCATGCTTGGCAAATTTCAGGCAGCCAGTCCGCTGGTCACCAGTGATGAAATCAACACAGTTGAGGTCACCAACAAGAACCTCAAGGCACTGGTGCGGGTCATTGCGCGCATTCCCAAATCCCAGTTGCAGCCCGGAGACCTTCCCGAGGAAGTGGGAAGTGGCTTCTTTTACAAGTCCAACCGCATCATCACCAATTACCACGTGGTGCAGTATGCCGAGAGCATTCAGGTGGAATTGGCCGATGGGCGCATCGTGAATGCCAAACTGGACGGCATTGATCCCGGCATTGACATCGCCATTCTGGCGGTCTCTGGGGTGCAAGCTCCAGCCACCGTGCGTTTTGGCAGCAGCAACAACCTGATCATCGGGCAGAAACTGATCCTGTTCGGATCTCCTTTTGGGGTCCGGCGTTTTGTGAGCACCGGAGAACTGGCTGCTGTCGAACGCACGGCTGCACCTGCAGATGACATCGGTCAGGAAATTCCCCAGATGCTCATGACCACTGCTTTCCTGCAAAGGGGCAACAGTGGAGGTCCCATCCTGAACTCCAGAGGGGTGGTGGTCGGTGTTGCCGATGCCATGATGGCCTCGAACACTTTTGCCGCAGATGGTTCCATCGGTCTGGGGATTCCCATTGATGTGGTCAAAGAGTCCATTCAGGACCTTGAACAAATCGGAATTTCCCAGCGTGGCTCTCTGGGCATCACCATGTCCAACCTCGGGGATCTGGAGCCGATCATCCGCAAACAGGCGGGCATCACCACCACAGATGGGGCCGTGGTCGAAGAGGTCCCCGCAGGGTCTCTGGGCCAACGTGCAGGTCTGAGGGGAGCCATCCGCGACAACAACCGCGCTCTGGTGGCCCTTGGAGATGTGATTGTGGCCGTGGACAACCAGAGGGTCAAAGACCAGTACGACGTGGTGCGTCTGGTGGCTGCCAAACGACCCGGTCAGAAGTTGACCATCAAAGTCTGGCGCAACAAGAAAGAAGTCAATTTGACCGCCACGGTGGTCAAACGGCAGCGTTAAGCAGTTGACAGTGAACAGCGAGAAGTGATCCTGCATTTCGCCGAAAAGAGCCATCGGCATCAAGTTGAAAGTCCCCTTGAATTTCAAGGGGACTTCGTGTTCTTTGGTCTCAAGCAGGGTGCTTTTTGAAGGTGTCCAGCAAACCCTTGATGGACACAATCGCCCAAACCCCTTCCAGCAGGACAAATCCCCACTGCTGGGTGTGGAAAGCGTCATAAGCCAGAATGGCCGACCCGAGCGCATTGAGCACCAGATATGAACGCGCTGTGGGATCCATTTTTTTGGCCTGAACCATCACAAAGGCCGCAAGAATCAAAAGGGCACCGAAAACCTGAACCACCTGTTCCACGAGAAACCTCCCTGCGTCGTCTTTGCTTCTCGGGTACGGCGCGTCTCGTCCGAACGGGTCAGGCCCGTAGCATTAAAAATAGCACGGCGGGATGAGCAAATCAGGAGCAAAAAGCCGAGGGCCAAGGGCCGAGAGCCGAGGGCATCATGGGGACGTTGTGCGCTGTGGCAGAAGGCTGAAGGAGAAAGGCAGAAGGCAGAGCAATTGTCCTGAAAACCCATGTGGTCCAGACCCACCCTTTCAAAAGAGCCTCTGGACCGCATGGTTGTGAGCAACACAGATGTTTTGAGGTTCGCCGTGAACTGTCTTGCTCTGACGACGTGCTGGTTCTTGCCTCTTAAAGCGTGCCTCCAAGGCGGCTTGGTCGGCACTGAGGCGCTTCGCACTGAGCGGTGAAAACTGTGAACTGAAAACCGATTTCAGGCTTTCAGGGCTTTTTCCATCCCCAACAGGGCCATCAATTCTGCCTGCATGGGGGGGGTGTCAAAAGGGGTCAACTGGGCCATGGGAGGACGCTGCATGCTGACCTGACAGCCCTGCTTTTTCAGCGTGCGGGTGCAGGTTCTGGCTTCCCAGGTGTCGGATTCAATGCAAATCTGCACATCGCCAATGGGGGTGTACTGGTTGACCCAGGCGAGCATCCATCCGACCCCCAGTTCACTGTTGGGAAAAGCCCCGAGGTGTTTCTCTTTGTCGTCGCTGAGCAAGCAGGCCCAGAGTTCGTTTTTGCGTGCGTCAATTCCCAGAATGTGCATGGTGGGTACCTCCAAACAGGTTTCGGGATCAAGCGAAGAGGCGCTCCCGGAGAAGCGCCTCTGGAAGGGTCTATGGACCGATCAGACGAGTTCTTCGTGCACGGGCATGCAGGCAGTCACTTCAGGGGACACACCTGTTTCAAAGCGTTTGAAGTTTTCCCGGAACATCCGGGCGAGTTTGCGGGCGGTTTTGTCGTATTCGGACTTGTCCTGCCAGGTGTCTCTGGGGTTCAGGATGCTGCGGTCCACACCGGGCACTTTGGTGGGAATGGAGAGGTTGAAGAAAGGTTCGGTCACGAACTCCACATCGTCCAGATCGCCGTTTAAAGCAGCATTGATCATGTTGCGGGTGTAGGAGATGCTCATCCGTTTGCCCTGTCCGTATTTGCCTCCGGTCCATCCGGTGTTGACGAGCCAGACTCTGGCTCCAGTCTCCTCCACCCTTCTGGCCAGCAATTCGGCGTACACGCCGGGATGACGGGGCATGAAAGGGGCTCCAAAGCAGGTGGAGAAAGTGGGGACGGGCTCGGTGACACCTTGCTCGGTGCCGGGAATCTTGGCCGTGAAGCCCGAGATGAACTGGTACATCATCTGCTCTCGGGTGAGGCGTGAGATGGGAGGCAGCACACCGTATGCATCGGCGGTCAGGAACACGATGTTTTTGGGTCGGGTGCCGCGTCCACCGGGGGCAATGTTGTCGATGTGGGTGATCGGGTAGGCGCTGCGGGTGTTTTCGGTGATGGAGCCATCGTCGAGGTCGAGGGTGCGGTCTTCACGCATCACCACGTTTTCCAGAACGGTGCCGTACATGCGGGTGGTGCGGAAAATGGCGGGTTCGGCAGCGGGGTTCAGGTGGATGACCTTGGCGTAGCAGCCTCCCTCGAAGTTGAAAATGCCGTGGTCGGTCCATCCGTGCTCGTCGTCACCGATCAGGGCACGTTTGGGATCCGCAGAGAGGGTGGTTTTTCCGGTTCCAGAGAGTCCGAAGAACAGGGCAGTGTCGCCAGCAGGTCCAATGTTGGCCGAGCAGTGCATGGGCATGACACCCAGATCAGGCAGTTCGAAGTTGAGCACCCCGAAAATGCCTTTTTTGTTTTCTCCAGCGTATTTGGTGCCGCCCACCAGAATCATGCGTTTGCTGAAGTTGACGATGATGAAGGTTTCGGTGCGGGTGCCGTCCAAAACAGGATCTGCTTTGAAACTCGGGATGTTGATGACTGTGAAGGACGGTTCAAAGTTGCGCAGTTCGGCTTTGGTGGGGCGCACAAACATGTTGCGCACAAACAGGCTGTGGTAGGCCATTTCGGTGACAAAACGAACGGGCATGTGGTAATCAGGGTCGGTCCCAGCGTAGAGGTTTTGCACAAACACCTCTTTGCCATCCATGTGAGCCACCATTTTGCCCAGCAGGTTGTCAAAAACTTCGCTGGAAATGGGGGTGTTGAAGCCTCCCCACCAGACTTTGTCTCTGGTGTTTTCGTCTTCCACAATGAAGCGGTCTTTGGGGCTGCGTCCGGTGTGTGGAGTGGTTTCCACCAGCAGAGGACCCCCTTCAACGATGTGACCTTCGCCGAGCCGAACAGCAGCTTCGTACAGTTCTGCAACACCGGGATTCCAGTGCAATTTGACGTTGTTCACTCCCAAGTAACTCAGGTCCTGTGTGCCCATGGTCTTCCTCCGTGTATTGGATGGGTTTGGAAATTTCCTTAACTCTAGCAAAATACTTTTTTGCACAGATATGCAAAAAACTCATCTGTCAAGTCATTTGACTTAACAAAGTGCTTTTTATGTGTCTCAATACACGTTTTTCGATCAATTTGCACCCTGTGAAAAGGGGGGAAATTAGGTGTATTGTATACACTTAACTAAGGTTAAAGAAATCCGCCAGATCCCTGTGCCAGTCGGCCTCCTCTCCTCTGGCCTTGCCAGAGTTTTGATTGTCCAGAGTGTACTGCAAGGGTTCTAGTCATGCGTCCCGAATACACAAACAAACTGTCGCATCATGGAAAAGCTGCCACAGCACCCTGTGGTTTTTGTGCATTTTGCGCTGAATTTTTTGAACATCGTGCTGATGATCGTCTTGAAAAAGAGCTCCAGCATTTTGGCTCTTTTTGACAAAAAGGCACCTGAAACCACACCCCATGGCGTCGAATCGTTGCAAACCTTCCAGAAAAACCAGACAAATGTCCCTTTGAAGAAAAGCTGACAATTGAACCAAATGCAAGTCCATTTGTTCACAAAGCGTCATGAAAGGCATCAAAACAGCACAGCACGTGATTCTTCTCACAGATGAAACGCCTCTGAAAAAAGGACTGCGTAAAAACAGCCTCTCATGTTTAGTTCTCAGGAAAATCCCACAGGTGAGAATCGCAAAGTTGGGATAGAATGAAGCCAAATTTAACGCTAAGGTGGTTGACAGTGGCGAAACGAGTATTAGGAATGATTCTGGCAGGCGGACAAGGCACACGACTCAGCCCCCTCACCGCCAAACGGTCCAAGCCCGCAGTGCCCTTCGGCAGCAAATACCGCATCATTGATTTTGCGCTGAACAATTTCATCAACTCGGGCATTTTCAGCATTTACGTGCTCACCCAGTTCAAAGCCCAATCGCTCACCGAACACATTCAACGGGGCTGGCGTTTCGGCACGTTCCTCTCGGACTACTTCATCACCCTCGTTCCTGCACAAATGTACCGCTACGAGGAACTTGGTCCGGTGTGGTACCGCGGAACCGCTGATGCGGTGTACCAGAACCTCCACCTCGTGCAAAACTACCATGCAGACTATGTGGCTGTGTTCTCGGGTGACCACATCTACAAGATGAACGTCAACCACATGATCGAAATGCACCAGGACACCCGTGCAGACATCACCATCGCCGCTTACCCCATGCCGGTCAGTCAGGCCAGCCGTTTCGGGGTCATGCAGGTGGACGAGCGTTACCGCATCATTGGGTTTGAAGAAAAACCCAAAGATCCCAAAGCCCTGCCAGACAAACCCGACACCGCCCTCACCAGCATGGGCAACTACATCTTCTCCGCCAGAGCTCTGGAAGAACTGCTGCACGAAGCCGAACGCGAAGGCGGTTACGACTTCGGCAAAGACATCATTCCCAAAGCCATCCGCGATGGTTACCATGTGCAGGCTTACGACTTTGCCCGCAACCCCATCCCCGGCCAGAGTGCACCCAACACCTACTGGCGCGATGTGGGAACCCTGGACGCTTACTTCGAGGCCAACATGGACCTCGTGAGCGCCAAACCCGAGTTTGACCTGTACAACCCCGAATTCCCCCTGCGCACCGCCATGGAATTCAGCCCTCCCGCCAAGTTTGTCCACGAAGCCGGAGACCGCACCGGACGGGCCCTCAACAGCCTGCTGGCCGGGGGCGTGATTGTCTCTGGGGGCACCGTGCGTGAAAGCGTGGTGTCTCGCCGCGTTCGGGTGAACAGCTACGCCGAACTGAACCGCAGCGTGGTCCTCGATGAAGTGGAAATTGGCCGTCACTGCCGGATCCAGAACGCCATCATTGACAAAAACGTGCACATCCCACCAGGAACCCAGATCGGTTACGACCTTGAAGAAGACCGCTCCAGAGGCTTCGTGGTCACCGAGAGTGGCGTGGTGGTGGTGCCGAAGTCTTACAATTTCAAGTAAGTGGGCGTACACGCTTCAGGCGCTTGAAAGAGTTGACAGTTCACAGTAGACAGCAAGACATGACAAGACCTCCTTAAACTCAGGAGGTCTTGTTTTTTCAATGCTTTTCAGAGGTAAGTCTGACCACCTCACCAGCAAGAAAGTCAATTCTTCTGTGCACTGTCTACTGTGAACTTTCCCCTCACCAATCCAGCGCTTTGCGGGCAATCTGGGCGATGTTGTAAGCATCGTCTCCACCCCGGTGATGGGTGCCATGCAAAACCAGTCCTTCCAGATTCAAGGCCTGACCCATGCCCAGAGCTTTTGGCAAACCCCGAAATGCTGCATGTTGTTTTTTGATGTTGATGTGGTGGTCTTTGTTCAGTTGGTGTTCCCCAAAAGTCTTGCAGAGCATCTTGAAATCGTAGTCGCCCCACGATGCCCATGTGCAGGATTTGAAGGACAGCCAACCATGCTTGCCAACCAGCGCATCCAGTTTTGAAAGCAAGTCCTGACGGGACACCACCTTGTCCGCTTCATCCACAAAAGTTTGCGCACTGATGGTGGTCAGTTCGGTGCAAAACGGGCTGATTTCACTGCGCTCGGGAGGGATCAAGAAAGAACCCCATTCCAGCACACCCTCCCCTTTTTGCAACATGGCATACCCGAGTTCAATGACCTCACTGGTCATGCCAGCAGGGATCTTGCCTTGCCAGCAGGTGGATTCCACATCGATGATCAGCAACTTGTCCATGGTGTTTCCTCAGTTGAATTCTTCGCCGGTCTCTTTGTAAGCCGGGTTGATGACTTTGAGTTTCAGCCACTCACCGTCCAGAGCTTTGCGGTCCACGTGGGGACGCACCACCACCCCTTCGCGGATGTGCAGACCCTGCCCTGACACCTGCTCTTTTCCTTTGCTGAGGGCGTACAGGTCGGCCTTGCCAAATTTGCCGTCGTAAATCACTGGCACCCAGAGGTCTTTCAGGGGCAGCAGTTCTGGGGCATCATAGGGCAGGATTTTTCCGTCAATGCGTACTTCAAAGATGCGCAAAGTGATTTTGCTCTGGCCGTAAGGGTAGCCTTTCTGGACCGGAATCACCTCTCCAATCACCTGAACCGTCTGGCCTGCAAGGGTTTGAATTTTCTCGGAAAGTCCGGTGTTTTTGAGGGCCTGCCAGTACACGTTGCTTTCAGAGGGCTTGAGCAGAAGGCCTTTTCTGAGCATCCCTTTGGAGGTGGCGTACACTTCCTGACCCGTTTCTCCTCTGACAAACAGGTAAATGCCCTGAGAGCCGTGCAGCTTTTCCGTGACCACCACCCGTTCATTGAAATCGAGTTCATCGCGGTAGGTGCCGTACTGGTTGCAGTCGTGCTGACCATACACCACATGGATGGGCATGATTTCCACTTCTCCATGCATGTGGGCAGGAATTTGAGGCTCGTATTTTTCGATGCCCAGCACAGCAGAAACATCTTCACCGATGTCGGCAAGCTGGATCAGGGCATGGATTTCATCCCCAAAAAACCACTGGACCGCTGCCAAAGGCAAGGCAATCCCCATCGAGATCTCACCACGCAGTTGCACCGTCCGAACCCGGCCTTCTCTGGCATAAGGGAAATCAGGCTGCATGTGCTCTGGGAGAAGGGAATCCTTGGGGATGAAAAGGACTGTATCGCCATTTTGCATTTCGCCTTTTTTGACCACCAGTTGATTGGCCCCGAGCTTCACGATGTCCAGTGCATCCGCATTGGGATGCGGTTTGAGTTCAGCAATGTGTTTTGAAACCATCCACAACATAAATCTCCTTTTTGAGCCCTGATCTGACCGCTGAAACCCACATCAAAAAAGGTTGCCTTCCTTGGAAAGCAACCCCAGACGTGGAAATTTGCTTCAGATGTCTTCGTTGCCAGCGTCCATGCGCACGATTTTGGGCTGGAAGGATGCGATGGGCCTGACCAGATCCCTCTGGGCCTGCATCACTTCCTGCACGTCTTTGTAGCAATATGGGCCTTCGTCTACACCTGCACCAATGACCTCTACACCCGCGTCTTTCGCCGCTTTTTTCAGGTCCTGCTGGTCGTAAGTGCGTTCTGCTGCACGGCGGCCAATTTTGCGTCCAGCACCATGACTGGCACTGGTCAGGCTTTTTTCCTCACCTTTGCCGACCACGATGTAAGCAGGCTGGGTCATGCTGCCCGGAATCACCCCGAGTTGACCCTCTGCCGCAGGGGTGGCCCCTTTGCGGTGCACGATCAACTCTTTGCCTCCGTGCTGTTCCTTCCATGCGAAGTTGTGGTGGTTCTCCACATGCCCGATGATCTGCGCCCCAAGGTCTTCGGCGATGCGTTCATGGATGATGGCGTGGTTGGCACTGGCGTAATCGCCCATCAGGTTCATGGCTTCCCAGTATTCCTGACCGTCTTCGGTGTTCAGGTCCAGCCATGCCAGAGCCTTGTAGGGCAAATCCAGATTGGGCAGGTTCTTCTCTGCACGCTTCATGTATTCGGTGGCAATTTTGTGTCCCACACCACGCGAACCCGAGTGGCTCATCAGGGCAAGGTATTCACCTGCATCCAGACCCAGTTCCTGAGAGGCTTCTTCCAACGTCAGGATGCCGAATTCCACAAAGTGGTTCCCGCTTCCAGAGGTGCCGATCTGGATTCGTGCTTTGTCTTTGAGTTGCTTGGCAATGGCGATGCTGTTCCAGCGGGGATCATCAAGGACATCGTGCTCTGGGGCATCATTTTTGGACCAGCCTTCTCCGGCACCAAAACGGGTGTTGTTCAGCAGGATTCTGCGCAATTTATCGTTTTTGAGGGTCTTCTTGCCAGACAGGGGCCCATCAAAGACGCTGATGCGCACCCGGCAGGCGATGTCGTAACCGATCATGGCTGGACTGACTGCATTTTCCAGACCGGCCACCCCACCAATGGGCATTCCGTATCCGAAGTGGGCATCGGGCATCAGGGCTCCAGCCACCGTGGGAGCAAGGCTCATGACGTTTTGCATCTGTCCGAAAGCACCATCTTCGATGTTTTCACGACCCCAGATGGCATAGTCCAGAGGGCTCTTGATCAGCTGGGCCTGATCGCGCTTCTGGTGCATCAGGGCAGCCAGATGCTTGTAAATGGCATGGTCCAGATACTGCTCGGGACTGGACATCACGGCATTCAGGTCTTGCACAATGCGGGCTTTGGGGTGCTTCTGGTTTTTGGCCACCTCGGCAGCACGCAAAGCTTCTTTGATTTCACGGCCCTGATAGCCGATTTCGATGACATCTTTGGGAATCAACATGGTTTACCTTCTTTGACTGCCCACTTGAAAGGGGCAGAGGAAATTTAGGAATGGGTGCCTTGAGAACCAGTGTGTCACCGTTCCCAGAGGTTTTTCTGCTGCAAATCCTGCGGACCTTCAGTTTCACGCTGCAACGCGGATTGATCCCATTCTAAAGCGGTCCTGCGAGCAGAACATGCTACCTTTCACCTAGTTCGGTGCCCTCCTTGGGTAAGCCATCCATATTAAATGCAGCTTCCATGCCCTGCTTTGCGGTTTCAATGGCCACCTCTGGGGCATAGCTCAGGGCCAGAGCTGCCTGATAAGCACGCACAGCATTTTCGCGGTCTCCCAGAGCGTCCCTGACCTGACCCAGACGGGCAAAAATCAGACCGGGAAGGTACCTCGGGTGGTCCTGCACCCCGTGGGCAGCATCAAACAACAGGCTGCGGGCACTTTCCAGATCCCCGACTGCCAGATAAATGTTGGCTGCAGCGTACTGAAGCTCAGATTTGGGTGTGAGGGCATCTCCCGTTTCACGCAAAAGCCCGGTCACCACCGCTTCCAGATCGTCCTCTTCATCGATCAGGGCTGCACGGTCTGCCAGAGCCCTGACCCTTGAACTTTCACCGGGTTGAAAACCTGCAGGATCGATCACCTGACTGCCTTCAATGAGGGTCAAAAGTTCGGGGATGTCGTCCAGAGCAGCCAGCACAAAGGCATCCGACACCCCTTGCAGCTTTGCAACAGCTTTTTTGAGGCGGTCCTTGCGGTAGGCGGTGGCTGGACCTTCTTCCAGAATCTTGCCCACTTCGGTGTGGTAGTGCTGCATCTGCTGCAATAGGGCGTCACTGTGCACACTCTGGGCGGTGAGGGGTTGCTGCAAAGCCTGCACCAGTTCGGCATCCAGACGCTGCCTTTGCTGAATCAGTTTCTTGCCCTGAGCGTATTGATTGAGGTATTCAAACATCTTGCCCTGATCGTTCTGCGCCTGACGGTCATCTTCGGCCAGCACGCTGCAGGGAATTCCAGCGGTCTCAAGGGCAAATTTGAGGGGATGCTCTGGACCCATGAACACGGTGCTGTACACCTGTGAAGCCCCTTTTGACCTCAGGAGTTCAATGACGGTGCTGGTGTTGTAAGCCGCATGCAGGCGGTGCAATTCTCCGAGATCAGCGATGAATTGAATCATGGGAACAGTTTAGGGTTCTGGATGGGCAAAAGAATAGGGTTGCGTGTGCCGATTGGCCGAGAGCCATGTAGGGGCTAGGCGTGCCTCGCCCTGAAGCCGAGAGCCCAGAGCCGAGAGCATGATGCTGTGTGTATAAAAAATCGTCAAGGGAATATATGCCTGTATTGCTTTAGCTGAAGCCTTTTTTAGCCCTCGGCCCTCGGCTCTGGGCCCTCGGCATTTTCTTGCCCTATGCCATTTTGCCTAAGCCAATTTCTCCTCCCTGCGACAAATGGCCTAATTGTGCACACTCAGGGTTAGGATTGCCTCAAAGAGGGCTGTCCCGGTGCATATGGCACCAGAGGGACAGCCCTTTCAAGGCCCGATGCACCCTGAAAACTCTGCCTCGCATCGGGACAGGAGTCAGAACATGCTGTGGCGACAACGGATGCGGGAAAACAACTTCAAGTTTGGGGTGTTCAATGGTTGGCTGGTCCTGATGGCCGATGGCCTGATGAACCCGAGCATCGTGATTGCTGCGTTTGCCACGCAACTCGGGGCCAGCAATTTGACCATTGGATTGATTCCTGCCCTGAGTGCCGGAATGTGGTTCTTGCCCCAGCTTTATGTGGCGTCCATTGTGCGCAGCTATCCCCGAAAACTGCCGGTTTACAACAAGATGGCGAACATCCGGACCATCATGTACATGTGTCTGGCCCTCACCAGTTTTCTGTTCATTGGTCAGCCCACCTTGTTGCTGGCCCTGTTTTTGCTGTGCATTGCGGGCAGTTCTCTGGCCGCAGGAATCACTGGTTTACCGTGGCTGGAAGTGGTGTCCAAGATCATACCCCAGCAAGAACGCCCCTTGTTTTTTGGGATGCGCAACCTTGGGGGAGGGATTCTGGCTTTTGGTGCTGGCATTCTGGTGCGTTTCATCATGGATTCCGATCTGGCTTTTCCCTACAACTATTCCCTGATTTTCTTTCTGGGAGGGTTGATTTACACGGCTGGATACGCGGTGTTTGGTCGGGTGCAGGAACCCGATGAGCCCGTGCAACCCCGCACCAATGTCTTTGAGGACATCCGCAACATTCCCAACATGCTGCGCAAAGATCCGGACATGCGCCGTTTTCTGGTGGCAAGGGCTCTGGTCGCCATCGGAGGAATTGCCGAACCGTTCTTTGCCGTGTATGCCTTGAAAAACCTGCACATCGAGCCCACCTTCATCGGTTACTTCCTGATGGTGATTGCTGGGGTGGTTCCGCTGTCCAACCTGTTCTGGACGTGGATTGGCACAGACAAAGGCAGCCGAAGGGTGATGCGGATTGCCACCTCGATTGCCCTGCTGGCCCCCATCGTGGCTTTGCTGACCCCACCAGACAAACCGGCCATGTATCTGCTGGTGTTCATGCTATACAGCATGGCACAGCAAGGCTACGGTCTGGCTTTTGGCAGTTACACCCTGAACATCTCCCCTGCCCATGACCGCAGCCGTTACCTCGGGACCATGAACACCCTCATGGCCTTCATGGTGTTTGCTCCGGCAGCAGGGGGATTGCTGGCAGACCAGAGTGGATACCGTGCCGTGTTTTTCGTGTCCATTGGGGCATTTGTGCTGGCATGGCTTTTCCTGAGCAAACTGCGCAAAGATGCGTGAAAGTTTTCAGTTCACAGCAAGAACACCTGGCCCCCATCAAGTCTCTATGCTGATGGTGTGGAGGCCCACCACACGCCCCTGAACCACCGTCACAATATAGATGTGTACCTGCACGGTTCCCACACGGTACACCGCCAGTTTCTTGCTGCTGTTCTGATAAATGCGTTGCAGGTTTTGCATTTGATGGGCAAACTGCACCTGTCCCTCATCCATCCACGGTTCGATGCGGGTGTACCTCTGGAAGAACACATCCAGAGCCATTTTCTGTGCGACCTCCCCTTTCTTGCCCACATGGGAAGCAAACCGGGAAGCCTCTGGCAGGATTTTGAGGTTGCTCTCGAACCACCCAAAAGGAAAATCTGATTCGCTGGGAAAAAGCATTCCTTGCACCGCATCCATGACTGCCGTTTTGAAAGCCCCCATGGGCAAAGCCTGTTCCATCAGTATCATTTGTGGCTCTGGAATGGAACGTTGATTGCAGGACACGGTGCCCAGCATGAGCACACAACAAAAACCCAAAAGCAGACGGTTCATGCCCATCAGGGTAGCCTGCCCTTCGGGCTTTGCGCTTCAGGAAAAAGCTGAGGGTCAAAGGTGGTGGTTTTCACCACAGAAGCTGATGGATCTCCTGCATGGATGGGGCAGGGATTTCTCGTTGTTCACTGTCAGGGATGGCCCGTGAACACCTTCAAGCACTCATCCAACTCAGGGTTCTGGGAATTTCACCGGTTTCTGCAAAGCTGAGCAGTGCTTCACGGGCCAGCTCAAACGGCACTGTGAATTTCAGATCGATTTCTGAGAGGTGACCGTCTTCCAGAAACACCATGCAGGTGCCCTGTTTGACATCATCGGCCACATGGCAAAACCGACCGTTTTGGGGTTTGAACACCAGATAACTGCGCTCGGCCCCCACCACGATGCTCATGACTCCGGTGTTGTGCACGCAGAGTTCAAGGGAAAGGGGCATTCCTCTGGACTGGGCTTCTTTCAGGGCCTGTTCGATGGCCCACACGAGTTCGGCACGCGAAGTCACTTGCAATGCTCTGGACATGCCTTGCCAGATGACCGTTCCAACTGGAGTCATGGTTCACCTCCCACCCTCTTCGTGTTGCACAGGACCAGTAGGGTTAACTTATCCTGCACTGCTTTTTCAAAGTGCACAAGGGGAAAAAAGCCCCCTTTTGTGTTTTTGGGCAGCCTTCATTGCGCAAGTTGGACAGGAGCGCTCAGTGGGATGCCGAGGGCTGAGAGCCCAGAGCCAAAAGACCTTTGGCTAAAGCATAGAGGGCGAGGCACGCCTCGCCCCTACATTTCCCTTGACGATATTTTATGCGTATCACACGATGCTCTCGACCCTCAGCCCTTAGCAGGGTGAAGCCCTCTAGTGCCCGAGGATCTGACTCAAAAACAACTTGGAGCGTTCATGCTGCGGGTTGTTGTAGAAGTCCTCTGGGGTGGCTTCCTCCACAATCGCTCCCTTGTCGAAGAACACCACCCGGTCCGCCACTTCCCGAGCAAACCCCATCTCGTGCGTCACCACCAGCATGGTGATCCCCGAGTGTGCCAACTCTTTCATCACGTCCAGCACTTCCTTGATCATCTCTGGATCCAGCGCACTGGTCGGCTCATCGAACAACAGGATCTTCGGTTCCATTGCCAACGCTCTGGCAATCGCTACACGTTGCTGTTGCCCTCCAGAGAGTTGCGCGGGGAATTTCTCGGCCTGTTCGCGGATGCCTACCCGGTCCAGCAGTTCGTAGGCTTTCTGTTCGGCTTTCTTTTTGTCCCACTTCCTGACCCGGATCGGGGCCAGAGTGATGTTCTGCAAGACCGTCAGGTGGGGGAACAGGTTGAACTGCTGGAACACCATCCCCACATCCCGGCGGATCTGGTCGATGTTTTTCACGTCGTTGTTGAGTTCGATGCCGTCTACCACGATCTTGCCGCCCTGATGCTGCTCAAGGTGGTTGATGGTGCGAATGAACGTGCTTTTCCCAGAGCCGGAAGGTCCAATGATGACGACGACCTCACCTTGCTTGACGTTGATGGAGACGTCACGGAGGGCATGGTAGCTGCCGTAATGCTTGTTGACCTTGTCGGCGATGATGATGTCTTTGGCGCCCTGAAGTCGGGCCGGATATGTGTAACCCATGGGGTTTATTGTATCCAAGTCTCTGGGGAGTGAGGGGGGTAAGTGGTGATTGTAGGTGCGAGGCATGTCTCGCCCAGTTGCCGAGAGCCGAGAGCCGAGAGCCGAGAGCCGAGAGCCGAGAGCCGAGAGCATTGTGTCCTGCGTGCGGAAAATGATCAAGGGGATTTGTGTTTTCTGAAAGCTTCAGCAAAAGCCTTTTTTGCCCTCGGCTCTCGGCCCTTGGCCCTCGGCTCTCCTCTTTTACCCTCAGCCCTCGGCAGAGCGTAGCCCCATCCCCAAGTGTGTAAGAATCAAAAGCATGAAAATCGAATCCGCCACCCTGCAGCTGATCGAGCTTCCCCTCAAGTTCCGCTTTGAAACCTCTTTTGGAGTGCAAATCAAACGCACCATTCTGGTGCTGACCTTGAAAGGCGAAGGTCTGGAGGGGTACGGCGAGAGCGTGATGGAGATGCTTCCCCTCTACCGCGAAGAAACCACTCCCGGCGCAGAATACCTTTTGAAAGAGGTGTTGCTACCCCGAGTGCTCGGGAAAAACTTCAACAATCCGCAGGAACTGGGGCAGGTGCTGGCCCCGTTCAAAGGCAACCGGATGGCCAAAGCCGTGCTGGAGATGGCCTTCTGGGATTTGTGGGCCAGAAGCCTGAATGTGTCCCTCTCCCATTTGATTGGAGGGGTTCGGAAAGAGGTCACGGTTGGGGTGTCTCTGGGCATCCAGCCCACTGTGGACGATACGGTTCGTGCTGTTGAAAAGCATGTGATGCAGGGGTACCGGCGCATCAAACTCAAAATCAAGCCCGGCTGGGATGTCAACATCGTGAAAGACACCCGAGCCGAATTCCCCGACATCACCCTGACCGTGGATGCCAACAGCGCTTACAGCATGGCCGATGTGCGCACTTTCCAGAAGCTGGACGAGTACCGTCTGGACTACATCGAGCAGCCTCTGGCCTATGAGGACCTGCACGACCATGCCAAACTGCAAAAACTGATCCAGACCCCCCTGTGTCTGGACGAAAGCATCCTGTCTGCTGAAGACACACGCAAAGCCCTTGAAAACCATGCTGGACGGGTCATCAACCTGAAACCCGCACGGGTGGGAGGGGTCAGCGAGAGCATCAAAATCCACACGGTGTCCCAGTCTTTTGGGATTCCCCTCTGGATGGGAGGGATGCTGGAAGCTGGCGTAGGTCGGGCCTTCAACATCCACATTTCCAGCCTGCCCGGTTTCACCAAGCCCGGTGACACCTCCAGTGCCAGCCGTTACTGGGAAACCGACATTGTGAATGAACCTCTGGAAGCGCAAAACGGTCTGATGCCTGTACCCGAGGGTCCGGGAATCGGGGTGACCCTGAACCAAGATTTCCTGAACACCATCACCCTGCGCAAGCATGAGGTTCACGGATGATCGAAATCCGGGAAGTGCAGGGCCATCAGGAAGTCTCACGGGTTCAGGAGCTTCAGGCTCTGGTGTGGGGTCGCAGTGAACTGGACATTGTTCCACATGGCCTGACTGTGGCGTTCATGTATCAGGGTGGGCTGGTGGGAGGCGCTTTTGACCACGGGGAAATGATTGGCTTTGTGATGGGCATTCCCACCGCTGACCCCAAAAAACAACACTCCCACATGCTGGGGGTGTTGCCCGGTCATCGGGGAACAGATGTGGCCGTGCGTCTCAAACGGTTTCAGAGGGACTGGTGCCTGTCCAGAGGCATTGAACAGGTGGTTTGGAGTTACGACCCCATGCGTTCGGTGAACGCCAACTTCAATTTGCGCAAACTCGGGGCGGTGGTGCGGGAATACCATCCCAACCTGTACGGCCAGATGAGTGGGGTCAATGCTGGGGTGGATTCAGACCGTGTGATTGCAGAGTGGAATTTGCGGGATCCAGAGGTTTTCCAGCGGATTTATGCCCCTCCTGCTTCACTGGAAGTCTCTGGCCTGAGAACCATCAACCGTGGTTTTGAAAACACGTTGGACCTGCAAGACGAGGTATTGCTCTATCAGCTTCCTGCGGATTTTGGCCATCTGGTGCAACACGATCTGGAAGAGGCCCGCAAATGGCGTGCAGCAGGCCGTGAAGCCCTGACCACTTATCTGGAAAAAGGGTATGTTCTGACCGATTTTGTGCGCTCACATGGCAATTTTTATGTACTGCGTCATCAAGCCCACTGAAACAGCGTTGAAACTGTGTTGAAAGACATGGAAATGGTACACACATGCCTGTTCCATCTGCCCCTCAGGGATTAGAGTAAAAGCAGATGGAACGGCCTGTAGAACAACTGCTCCTTGAGTACCAGGATTACATCCTCGCGTACCGCCTCAAACGTCAGGTCGGCGGAAAGCTCAGCCCCAAAAACCCAAAGTTGACCCTGCCAGAGTACGCCCGGATGCGCCTGCGTCGCATGGAACTGGCCCGCAAATTGGTCAGCACAGGCATGCAAGCAGAGGAATTCTCTGAACTCGATGACCTGACCGACCAGATGAATTACGGATTCTGGTACAACCCGAGGTACGTCAGTGAGTTTTTGCATGCGGTGCTCTTTGCTGGACGGGATGACACTTTTGTTGAAGAACAGGGTTTTCTGCGCCTTTTGAGTCCCACAGAGCTGCAGCGACTCGGGACCGGCACCCATGACCTGTACCGCAAATATTCTGCCTGCTTTCGTCTTGCCACGCCGGGGGTGGATCCGGTGGTGCTGGAGCGCATTTACGAGATCATCGAAAAATCTCACGTTCCTCTGTTTATTGATGAATTACAATAATTCACGTCAATCCAACACCGTGACGGGTGAAAAAAAACACTATAATGGGATCAACCCATTTTGAATCCATGTCAATCCCGGGCAGGTGCCCGTGTCAGGTGGTCTCATGCCGCGTAAGAAAAGCACAACCAAAACTGCTGCTGTTGATGCTGTGGAAACGCAACCATCCACAGATGAATCCGCTCTGGACATTCAGGCCGCGCCAGATGCCCCCATGCCTGCCGAGCTGAAAAACCACATCACTCCCATTCAGACCAGCAAAAACGGCAAAAGCCCGGACCCCTTGAAACTTCCTTTGCTGGATTACCGCCCGGCATACCTTGCCCCAGAGGAGAAAGTGCATGTGCTGCTCACCGGACTGCACATGTTCTCCGAGCAACAACCTTTGCTGGACAACATCGGGTGCAGGATCATTCGCACCGTGCAGTACCACCTGTCCAGCCCTTTAAGCGGTTACATGTTCACAGAAGGCATGCGCCCTCAGGCTTCTGGTGAACTGCTGATCACCAGCAAGCGTCTGGTGTTCAACAGCGTCTCTTCCTTTCTGACGGTGCGCTGGGAAGAACTGGAAAGTGTGGATTCTTTTGCCAATGCCCTGCGCCTGAACATCAAACATTTGCGCCATGGTTTGATTTTCAGCATGCAAGACCGCGTCCAGATCGATCAGGCCAGCATGACCCTGTCCCATTACCTGAACCAGTGAAAGTAGCGTTCAGCCTTCAGCGGTCAGGCATCGGCCAGAAAGAAAGTCTGCTTCCAACCCTTTGAACTTGCAAAATCTGAGTGGGCTTTGCTTTTGTGTTTTGCCATTTTCGAAAGCCAACGCTTTTGGTAGGCTTTTCGCTGAAAGCTGAGGGCCGACCGCTGAACGCTTCTTCAGTTGGCCTGCCAAAAGTCAGACTTTGTGCTTGCTCTTTCAAGGGATAGACGATTCAAACTGTGCCTTCCAAAAAACATTAAACTCCCCTGTATGCGGGACCTCAACCCTGTTCTTCAGACCTTCAGAGAAAGCCCTTTCACCAGAGTCACCCTGAGGGCCAATGGGCTCGGGGCCGTGAACCTCGGGCAGGGGTTTCCAGACCATGCTCCTCTATCCTTCTTACAGGAGGCTTTGCAACAGGCCCTGACAGGTCCACAGCAGTACGCACCTGTGGCAGGGCTTCCTGCTTTGCGTGAAGAACTGGCCAGAGATGCCGAAAAACGTCTGGGCCTGAAGCTGGATCCGGCCACAGAAATCACCATCACCGCTGGAGCCACTGAAGCCGTCCAGAGCGCTTTGCAGGGCATTTTGCAACCGGGCGATGAGGTGATCCTTTTTGAGCCCACCTACGACATGTATGGTCCTCAGGTAAAACTGGCGGGAGGGATTCCGGTTTACGTGCCTCTGGAGTTTGATGGGGCCTACCACCTGTCTGAAGAAAAGCTGCGGGCTGCCATCACCCCAAAAACCCGCGTGTTGATCCTGAACACGCCACACAACCCGACTGGAAAAGTGTTTACCTTGCAGGAACTGCAAACCCTTGCCCGCATTGCGATGGAGCACGATCTGGATGTGATTTCCGATGAGGTCTATGACCGCCTGACTTTCGGGGTCCCTCATCTTCCCATTCATGCGCTGGACGGCATGCAGGACCGCACCCTGACCGTGGGAAGTGCAGGCAAAACCTTTGCTGTGACCGGATGGCGGGTGGGATGGGCTTTTGGCAGCAAACGCCTGACGGACGCCCTCAGAGGGGTGCACCAGTGGGTGTCTTTCTGTGCTCCAACCCCATTGCAGCAGGCCACCATGCTGTCTTTGCAGGAGGCGCAGCGTTTCGATTACTCGGGCAGTGTCCAGAGGGATTATCTGCAAAAGCGGGACTTTTTGACCTCTGCTTTACAGCAAGCCGGATTCAAGACCTGCACGCCCCAAGGTGGGTACTTCGTGGTGGCAGATGTCTCTGGTCTGGGCCTTTCAGAAGAACAGGCTTTTGAATGGATGCTCACCGAAGTGGGGATTGCCAGCATTCCGATGGGGGTGTTCTACGACTCGGGGGTGGCTCCATTTGCCGGATTGCGGTTTGCCTTCTGTAAGGGGCAAGAGACCCTGCAAAGGGCAGCGGAACGCCTGTATTCTGGATGCACGGTGAAATAAAACCGTCAGGACAGGGTCAAAGATCACAACTTTTTTCCAGAAACGCCCAAAACACGTATATACTCTGAGAGTAACAGTGTCAATTCGAGCTTTTCACCTTTTCCCCTCATGCTCCAGAGGGGTATGCTAATAGACGTTATGAAGTCAGCCGAGAGCACGATCATGTATGGCGGCAGTGCCAGTTTTCTGGAGGCCCTGTACGAAGATTATCTGGGTGACCCCTCATCGGTAGCGCCTGAGTGGCGCCGTTTTTTTGAGGGAAATGGTGCACCCACCGACACCCCACACTCTCCAGTGCAGCAAGCCTTTCTGACCCTGGGTCAAAAGCCCCTGCTGCGTTTCACTGGACTCAACGGGCAGACCGCAGCAGGCAGCAAAGAAGGCAAGGCCAACACAGGCATTTCTGCCTACATTGCCGCTTACCGCTTGCTGGGTCACCTGAGAGCCACCATCAACCCTCTGGACATCCGCAAACTGGAAGATGTGCCCGAGCTCTCTCTGGGCTTTTATGGCCTCACCGAAGCCGACCTGTCTGCCCGCGTGGAAGACGGCGGTTTCTCTGGAACCCTCGCAGAAGTTCGCGAGCAACTTTTAAAGACCTACTGCGGCTCCATCGGCTATGAATATGTGTACATTCCTTCCGAAGAGCGCCAGTGGCTGCAAAAACGCATCGAAGGCGCACAGGGACGTTTCAACTTTTCCCAAGATGCCAAAAAGCGCATCCTGAGGAAGCTCACCAGCGCTGAAGGTCTGGAGCGTTACCTGCACGTGCGTTATGTGGGTCAGAAACGCTTCTCTCTGGAAGGCACCGAAACCCTGATTCCCATGCTCGACAGCATCGTGCTGCGTGCAGGCAAACTGGGCGTCAAGGACATCGTGGTCGGAATGGCCCACCGTGGCCGTCTGAACGTCTTGATCAACATCTTCGGCAAGAAACCCAGCGACCTGTTCGCTGAATTCGATGGCAAGAAAACCTTCTCCAGTGATTTCGCCGGAGACGTGAAATACCACATGGGCTTTTCTTCGGATGTGCAAACCGAAGGTGGACCGGTGCACCTTGCTCTGGCTTTCAACCCCTCCCACCTTGAAATTGTGAACCCTGTGGTGGCTGGATCGGTCCGTGCCCGTCAAGCCCGACTTGGTGATGTGGAAGGCCGTTCTACCGTGCTTCCCATCGTGATTCACGGGGATGCTGCGGTGGCTGGACAGGGCGTGGTCGCCGAAACCCTCAACCTTGCCGGAATTCGTGGCTTTACGGTCGGCGGAACCCTGCACATCGTGGTCAACAACCAGGTGGGCTTCACCATCTCCGACCTGAGGGATGCCCGCACCAGCCGTTACTGCACCGATGTGGCCAAAATGATTGATGCTCCGGTGTTCCATGTGAACGCCGACGATCCCGAGGCTTGCGTCTGGGCTTCAGAACTGGCTCTGGATTACCGCCAGACTTTCCACAAAGATGTGTTCATCGACCTGATCGGTTACCGCAAACTGGGCCACAACGAGAGCGACGACCCCAGCATGACCCAGCCGATGATGTACCGCAAAATTCAGGCGCACCCTGGCACCCGTGCCCTGTACGGACAGGTGCTGGCCAAAGAGGGCATCCTGACCGAAAGTGACCCCAACACTTACGTTGAGGAGTACCGTGCTGCTCTGGAGAAAGGTGACACTGTTGCTGACGCAGTGGAAACCGACTTCAACGCAGAACGCTCCAGACAATGGAAAGCTGTGCTGGGCACCCACTGGACCGCAGAGGCCAACACCGCCGTGGACATGGACACCCTGAAAAAAGTCGGACATGCCATCACCACCATCCCAGAGAACTTCAAACTGCACCGTGGTGTGGAGCGTGTGGCCAAAGCCCGCCGCGACATGGTCGACGGAAAGCAGGCTCTGGACTGGGGCATGGCCGAAAACCTCGCTTACGGCACGCTGCTGAACGAGGGGTACAATGTGCGCCTGTGCGGTGAAGACGCTGGACGCGGAACCTTCACCCACCGCCATTCCGTGTGGCACAACCAACTCACCGAAGACATTCCCGAGGGAGAAGAGTACCTGACCCTCGCCCATGTGTCTGACAATCAGGGCCGAGTGGAAGTCATCGACTCCACCCTCTCTGAAGAAGCCGTTCTGGCCTACGAGTACGGTTATGCTGCCACCGACCCCTCCACGCTGGTGCTCTGGGAAGCCCAGTTCGGCGACTTTGCCAACTGTGCCCAGCCCGTGATCGACCAGTTCATTTCTTCCAGTGAAGCCAAATGGGGCCGTCTGGCCGGACTGGTCATGCTGCTGCCCCACGGCTACGAAGGTCAGGGTCCCGAGCACTCCAGCGCCCGTCTGGAACGCTTCATGCAACTGACCGCACAGGACAACATTCAGGTGGTGGTGCCTTCCACCCCTGCACAGGTGTTCCACATGCTGCGCCGCCAGATCATCCGCAATTACAGGAAGCCCCTGATTGTGATGACCGGCAAGAGCCTCCTGAGAAACCCCATGTGCGTGTCCCCTCTGGAAGACCTTTCGAATGGCAAGTTTCAGGAAATCATCCCGGACAACGCTGCCGTTCAGCAAGAGGTCAACCGTGTGGTGCTGTGCTCTGGCAAACTGTACTGGGAACTCTTCAAAGCCCGTGAAGAAGCTGGCCTGAAGAACGTGGCCATCGTGCGCATTGAGCAGCTTTACCCCTTTGCACATGAACAACTGAAAACCATTCTGGAACAGTACCCCAATGCCGAAATTGTGTGGGCTCAGGAAGAACCCCGCAACATGGGCGCATGGATGTTCGTGCGTGAAGAGATTGAGCAGTGCATGCAAAACGGTCAAACCCTGAAGGACGCCACCCGTCCCCGCAGTGCCAGCCCTGCCGTGGGTTACACCAGCAAACACAACCAAGAGCAGCAGGATGTGATCCAGCGCGCTCTGGGCTTAAAATAAACAGATGCCCATGGGCAGTGGGAAACCACTGCCCTTTTACTGCCGACTTGCCCCTGCACAGGGTATGATCCTGAAGGAGACCCACAAACATGATCGTTGACGTAAAAGTTCCCGTATTCTCCGAGTCCGTGAGCGAAGGCACCCTGCTGGGGTGGAAGAAACAAAAAGGTCAGGCCGTGGCCAAAGGCGACGTCCTGATTGAAATCGAGACCGACAAAGTGGTCCTTGAGGTGTACGCTCAGGAATCTGGCGTGCTGACCGAAACCTCCAAAAACGAAGGCGACACCGTTGCCAGCGAAGAAGTCATCGCCAAGATTGACACCGCTGCCACCGCAGGATCCGCCACCCCCACTGCCCCAGAGGAGCCCAAAAAGGACAGTGCCAAAGCTGAACTGCCTCAGGGTCCCACCCAGGTCCACTCCACCAGCGGAGACCTCTCCCCTGCCGTGCGCAAACTGGTCGCCGAAACCGGCGTGAACCCTGCCGATGTGCAGGCCACCGGACCCAAAGGCAACATCACCAAAGGCGATGTGCTGACCCACGTGGCAGGCGGAAGCAAACCCGCTCAGGCTGCCCCGGTGCAAATTGAACTGCCCGCTGGAGCCCGCCCCGAGCAGCGCGTTCCCATGACCCGCATCCGCCAGACCATCTCCAAGCGTCTGAAAGATGTGCAGAACACCGCTGCCATCCTGACCACCTTCAACGAAGTGGACATGAAACCCATCATGGACCTGCGCAAGAAGTATCAGGATGAGTTCGTCAAGAAGCACGGCATCAAACTGGGCTTCATGAGCTTCTTCGTGCGCGCTGCCACCGAAGCCCTGAAACAGTACCCCGTGATCAACGCCAGCGTGGACGGCAACGACATCATCTACCACGGCTACTACGACATCGGCATTGCCGTGGCCAGCGAACGCGGTCTGGTGGTGCCCATCCTGCGCAACACCGACCAGTCCAGCCTCGCAGACATCGAGAAACAAATCGGTGAGTACGCCCAGAAAGCCAAAAACGGCAAACTCGGCCTTGATGACATGACCGGAGGCACCTTCTCCATCACCAACGGTGGAACCTTCGGCAGCATGATGAGCACCCCCATCCTGAACGCCCCCCAGAGCGCCATCCTCGGGATGCACAACATCATCGAGCGCCCCGTGGCCGAAAACGGACAGGTGGTCATCCGCCCCATGATGTACATCGCCATGAGTTACGACCACCGCATCATTGACGGACGCGAAGCCGTGCTGTTCCTGGTCACCATCAAGAAACTGCTGGAAGACCCCGCCCGTTTGTTGCTGGATTTGTAATCCCCTGCTTCTCGCAAGCTCGAAGCTGTCCCCCTTTTTAAGGGGGACCGTTCCCTGAGCCCCTACATGTGAAAGGAACAACCATGTCTGAATACGATGTGCTTGTGATCGGTGGTGGCCCCGGTGGTTACGTGGCCGCCATCCGTGCAGCCCAACTGGGTTTCAAAACCGCCTGTGTGGATGCCTTCAGCAACAAAGAAGGCAAGCAGTCTCTGGGTGGAACCTGCCTGAACGTGGGCTGCATCCCCTCCAAAGCCCTGCTGGATTCCAGTGAAAAATTTGAAGCTGTGCAGCACGAATACGTCGAGCACGGCATCAATGTGTCCGAGGTCAAACTGGATCTGGACAAAATGATGGCCCGCAAAGACGGCATCGTGAAGCAGCTGACCGGCGGCATCCAGATGCTGTTCAAAAAGAACAAAATCACCGCTTACCACGGTTACGGCAGCCTTGAGCGTCAGGAAGGCGAGCAGTGGGTTGTCAAGGTCGGTGAAGAAGAAATCAAAGCCAAACACGTGATTCTGGCCACCGGATCCAAACCCAGAGAACTGCCCTTCTTCAAGTTTGGCGGCAACATCCTCGATAACGTGGGTGCACTCTCTCTGGACAAAGTGCCTGCCAAACTGGGTGTGATTGGTGCCGGAGTGATCGGTCTGGAACTGGGCAGCGTGTGGCGTCGTCTGGGTGCCGAAGTGACCGCTTTGGAAGCGGGCGGCTTCCTGGAAATTGCCGATGAAGGCATCGCCAAAGAAGCCTTGCGTCAATTCCAGAAACAGGGCATGAAAGTGGTCCTGAACGTCAAGATCTCCAAGGTGGAAGATCTGGGCGACAAAGTGGTGGTCACCTACACCGACCCCAAAGGCGAACAGACCTACGAGTGCGACAAACTGATCGCCTCGGTCGGACGGGTGCCTTACACCGCCAACCTCGGGGCTGAAAAAGTGGGCTTGCAGCTCACAGAACGGGGCTTCATCAAGATTGATGAGCACTACCGCACCAATTTGCCCAATGTGTATGCCATTGGGGATGTGGTCGGTGGCCTGATGCTGGCCCACAAAGCCGAAGACGAAGGGGTGGCCTGCGCCGAGATCATTGCAGGTCAGGCTGGACACGTCAATTACGACTGCGTTCCCAGCGTGATTTACACCAGCCCTGAAATCGCATGGGTTGGACCCACCGAGAAGCAACTCAAAGACAAAGGCATCGAATACAAAGCTGGAAGCTTCAAGTTCCTGGCCAACGGTCGCGCTCTGGGCCACGGTGACACCCGAGGCTTCGTGAAGATTCTGGCCGATGCCAAAACCGATCGCCTGATTGCTGCACACATGATCGGTCCCAACACCTCCGAACTGATCGCAGAAGTGGTCGCCGTGATGGAGTTCGCTGGCAGCGCAGAAGACCTTGCTCGCACCATCCACGCCCACCCCACCCTGTCTGAAGTGGTCAAAGAGGCCGCCATGGGTGTGGACAAACGCACCATCCACAGTTAAGAACATTTCCTCTGGTTTTGCAGGGCGCAGCATGCTGCGCCCTTTTTTGTGCCAGCAAGAAGACTGCACCTTCACACCTAACAGCATTCACATCCATTGATCCACCTGTTCCCCATTGACCCAGACCACAAACCCCACCAGATGCTCATTCTGGTGCCTTGATCCTGCAATGTAATACCTGATGCCTCCCTTTTCCTGTACCGCATGGAATTGGGAGGAGCCTGGAATCTGGGGAAGGTCATAGGTGATTTCAATGCGCATTTCCTGACCAGAGTTCAAAGGGTAATGTCTGTCCAGAGGCTCAAGGGCCACATGCATGTTTTCACCTGAATGATTTTGAATGAAAATCTCTTCGCGATAAAGGTCTTTCATGACCCAAGGGTACAGGGAACATTCAGATGTCGAGGTATGCCCTCCTGCTTTTGGTGCTTCATGGACCGTCTTGTTCAATTTTTGGAGTCTGGCTTTTTCCCCAGAATCACTTCATGAATGAAGGAGACAGGAGAAACACCAGAAGGCAGTGGAGGCATGCTGCCAGACCAGTTTTCTGCGACCTCTCCATCGATGCGAACCTGATGGGCCACCAGACTCGAAAAATACTCGGGATTGCTGGCGAGATAGATGGTGATGTGGCTTTCTTCCCATTCCATGTAAAACTCTGGAGGGGTTTCAAAGTTCTGCCGATCAAACTGCAATTCGATGTCCAGAAGTTGACCGGGCTTCAATTCATGAAAGCTGCCCCAGATTTCCAGAGTGATCCCCAGAGGTTTGTGTTGGTCGGTGTTGCGGATGCGAATGTGTTCTGTGTGCAATGCAGTCATGCTTGATGTTGCCACAACCTTGAAAAAGTGAAAGAGAAAGAATCTCTTTCACTGAATGCACCACAAGTCATCACATCAGGCCAAAAAACGCACAAATGCAACTCAGATTTTCTGGCGTTCGTTTTCACCTGCATGGTCATGGTCGCCTGTGATGGCGGTCTTGATGAAACTGTAGGCCTGCACGATTTTGCTGCTCGGGCTGTCCCAGTACTCAGCGCTCTCGGCTTCGATTTTGAGCACCACAATGTCTGGATCGTCTTTGCCGTCAGGAAAAAATGCTGCGTTGATGGGGTTCCAGAGTTCATCAATCTTCTGACGGTCATCGAGGAGCTGTGCACGGCCAGAGACGCTGACATAACTGTTTTTTCCGGGGTGGCTGTAGGCCAAATTGACCTTCGGGAACTGCACAAGGTCAGCGATTTTTCCGGTTTTTTTGCTGGTCAGAAAATACAGGGTGCCATCAAATTCGGCTTCCTGTGTGGTCATGGGACGGCTGAACAGCTCTCCTCCTTGATGCTGGGTGGTGAGCATGGCGATGCGGATGTCTTTGAGGAGTTCGTTGATTTTGGCCAAAAATTCAGTGTGTGCGGTTTGTTTGGGATCGTTCATGAAAGCCTCCTTGAAAGGTTTGCAATGTTTCTGTGGGTTTCTCTGGTTTTGCCTGTTCATCTTAAGAGGCGAACTCCGAAAGGTATGTATGTTTTTCTGCAACCCACTGGTAAGACAGGCCACAACTGAACCTGAAGTCCTCAAGCCTTTCACCTGATGTAAACTCTTTTTCAGGCAAAGCCACAAAACATTTGATGCAGATCATCCAGCAGGCCCTGAAAACAAAAACCGTTCTGGGAATTGTAAGTAAAACTTGACGGTCTGGACACACTTTGGCCATACACGTTAACCCAAATTAATAAAAACCCTTAAGACTCCTGCCACGTGCAGAGGTCTACACTGAACCCACTTCAAGTTCTCATGGAGGAACGATGAAAACGCTCACAGCTCTGTGGGTTGTCCCCCTTTTGCTTGTTTCGGCCACGACCAGTGCTCTGGTGGTCAAAAGCAGCACCTACCTGGTGACGACCCAGACCAAAGACGGCAAGATTCAGGAAAATCGCAAACTCAACCCCACTTCGGTCAAACCGAAAGATTTGCTGGTGCTCTCCACAGCCGTGCAAAACACCACCCGCAAAGCCCTGAGCAACGTTTCCATCGTGCAACCCATTCCCGACCAGACCCAGTACCTGGCCAATTCGGCCACAGCATTTGAGGGGGCAGCCCTGCAATACAGCGCAGACGGTGGCAAGTCCTTTGCTCCAGAGCCCCTCAAGAAAACCGTAATGGTCGAGGAAAATGGAAAACAAATTTCCAGAGAGGTCACCATCCCACCCCAGCAATACACCCATGTCAAATGGGTTCTCAAAAGCCTGCAACCTGAAGCCTCCCAGACCCTCGAAGTTCGCGTGAACGTCAAATAGGTGACCCGATGATGAACAAAAAACTGCTCCTCTCCACTGCCCTTCTGCTCTCCGCCGCCGCACAGGCCGCTGGCACACTTGCTGGAACCGAAATCCGCAACGTTGCCTCTGCCAGTTACCTTGACGATCAAGGCCGTGCACAGTCCACCGTTTCCAATCAGGTGATCACGGTGGTTCAGGAGTTGCCTTCTTTCAGCATCACCCCGGATGAAGCTTCTGCTGGGACTGCACCTGCTCAACAGAAGAGTGCTCTGGCGGGTCAGGAAGTGTATTTCCCCTACACCGTCACCAACACCGGCAACGCCAACATTTCGGTGTCCTTTTCCATCAATGACCTGACCGGCGACAGCGACAACTTCTCTGCCAAAAAACTGTACATCGATGCCAACCAGAACGGTCTGGTGGACAGCGGTGAAACCGAAATCACCAGTTCTTCCATCACACTTGCCCCAGATGAAGTGGTCAAACTGGTGGCTGCCGTCACCACCCCCGGCACCCTGGTCAACAACAACACAGTCAACATGAATCTGGTGGGCACCGGAAGCACAGTCGCTTCCGGCACCTTTCCTGAGACCGGCACAGGCAGCAGCCTGAACAACACCGCCAGAGTCACCGTCACCACCCAGGCCGTGATGACTTTCAACAAAACCGCCAGTGGCCCCACCTCCATCAAAGAGGGCGACACCATTGTGTACACCCTGAAAGGCAGCAACACCGGGGGCAGCGCCGCTTCTTCTGTGGCCAACGTGATTCCCGGCAAGAACGGCATTTTCGTCAGTGACACCCTGCCCGCCAACACCGTCCTGGACACCAGCTACACCCCCAATGCCAGCGCAGGTGCTGGAACCGTTGCAGTCTACTACTATGTCTCTGGCGCATGGACCACCACCATTTCTGCTTCTGCAACCAAGGTGGGCTTGCTGATCGAGAACGTCAACCACGCCACTGCTCCTGCGTTCTTCCCCCAGACCGCCCAATACAGTCTGGATTTCAAAGTCACCGTGACGGACGGCAACGCAGCCACCACCATTCCGGCCAACACCGCCATCAACAACACCGGCTCTTTGACTGTGGACCTGAACGGCGACGGCACCCCTGAAACGGTCACCTCCAACCAGACCACCAACACCATTGCCACCAGCTACGCGATTGCTGCGGGTCAAAACAACGGCTCGGGTCAGGCCACCGATGGCGCAGACACCATCACGGCCTCTGGAAGCGTGTATCAGGGCAGCCAACTGGTCTTCAATGTGAAGATCACCAACAACAGCAACACCTCCGACAGCTTCACCCTTGCCACCTCGGGCCTGTCTGATGTGCAGAACTGCCTGCTGTTCTACCCTGACGGCATCACCCCCCTGCCCTCCACCTTTGGTCCTCTGGCCAGTGGCGTGACCCAGGACATCGTGTTGAAATGCCAGGTTCCCACCAACGCCACTGTGGGCAACGTGCCCAGCCTGACCCTGACCGCCACCAGCGTGGGCAACCCCTCTGGCAACGCAGCCACCCTGAACGACGGTGTGGACACTGTGGTGCTACAGGCTGGCGCTGTCCAGTCCGGTTACGGCATGGACGCCGATGCCACCCCCCTGAACGGCACCGACACCGATCCCAACAACGACACCGCCCCCACCCAGAGCACCAACCCCGGTTCCAGCATCCAGTACGGTTTCTCGGTCACCAACAACGGTCAGCAGAACGACTCTTACAACCTGACCCCCAACCTTGCTGGCTTCCCCGGTTACACCGCCACCGTCTACCAGTGGAATGACGCTGATGGTGATGGTGTGGTGGATGCAGGTGAGCTGGGTGTGGCCGTGAACTCCACCCCACTGATGGGCCCCGGAACCACCACCAAGTACGTGGTTGTGCTGACCCCTCCCTACGGCGACGTTCCCGGTGTGGACAATGTGCCTGTGGTGATCAGCAGCAACAACAGCCCCAGCCAGCAGGACACCCTGACTTTCCCGGTCAGCGTGAATGCCGTGAACAGTGTGCAGATGCTGCCTGACCGCAGCGGAACCGTGGGCGCCCCTGGCACCATCGAGTACACCCACACCATCACCAACACCGGCAACGCTCCAGCCATCATCGACCTGACCAGCATGACCAGCAGCAAAGGCTTCACCTACCTGATTTCCATCGATGGAGGAGCAAGCTTTGCCGTGAACCCTGAAGCATTCGTGCTGGCTGCAGGAACCAACCGCACCATCGTGGTCCGGGTGATTGTGCCTGCAGGAACCGCCATCGGAACCAACGAAACTGTTGCTGTGACCGCCGGGGTGGACTTCAACAACAGCACCCTCCTGTCTTACACCCAGGAAGCCACCGTCTCTGCCAACGACTCCACCGCAGTGATCGGGGGCAACCTGAAAGTCACCAAGGCTGTGGATCAAGCGACCGCGAAACCCGGCGATGTGCTCACTTACACCATCAGCTCCCAGAACATCGGCACCCAGCCCATCAGCAAGGTGATCGTGTCTGACCCGGTGCCCAACTACACCGATTTCTTCAGCCTCGACATCGACACCGCCACCATCGCCAAGAACAAAGTGCTGGTGTCCAGAGACGGCGGTCAGACCTGGACCACCTGGGCCACGGCTGACGCCAACTCCGACGGGGTCATTGATGCCGCCGAGTGGGGCAGCAACCGCACCATCTTCGTGGCCTTCGACACCAACTCAGATGGCACCATCAACAGCAGCGATGCCCTTGCCCCCAGCGCTGTCGGCACCGTGATCTTCAAAGTCAAAGTTCAGTGATCTCGTCTGGCAGGGTGGCATGTCTGCCCTGCCTTTGTGCTGCCCGAGGGCCATTTGCAATCCAGAAATTGAGGTATCCCAGGTGAACAAATCCTTTCTTTCCTTTTTGACCCTCCTGACCCTCGGCTCTGCTTTTGCAACCACCCCCTCGGGCAGCACCATCATCAATCAGGCCACCGTGTCTGCCGATGATGCGGATGTGTTCAGCAACGCAGTCAGCACCACCATCACAGGTGTGTGCATCCCCAATCTGACCCCGGATGGCGATTTGAGCCGTCCGGGGCAGGTCTTTGAAAGCATTCCCGGTGGCAAAGTGGTGGTCCCTTTGACCCTGCAAAACCTCGGGAATGAAGCAGGAACCTTCACCCTGAACTGGATGCAGGTGAATCCCACCTGGACCCCGGAGAATGTGAAGTTTTTCAGAGATGTCAACGGCAACGGCGAACAGGACAGTTTGGATGTTGAACAAACCCGCCATGATCTGAATGCCAATGATGCCCTCAAACTGTTGATGGTGTTCACGGTGCCCAAAAACGCCTCTGGAGACACACATTTCAATCCGACCGCCAGTTGTGCAACAGGTGAAAAAGACGACAACAACGTGTTTCAGGTCAAGTTGAACACCCAGAGCAGCATGACCCTGATCAAAAGCATCACCCCTGAAGTGGTCAAACCGGGTGAGCGGGCCACGGTGCGCCTGACCCTGAAGAACACCGGAAACACCTACCTGAAAGACGTGCTGATTCAGGATGACCTGAACCAGAGCACCCTGAAGGGTCTGGTGTTTGTGAAAAACAGCCTGAAGCCCCTGGACAGCAGTCCTGTGGTGCAGGAGATGGGTGGAATGGTGACCGCCACCCTGACGGAACTCGCTC
Source organism: Deinococcus misasensis DSM 22328 (assembly GCF_000745915.1). Lineage (NCBI taxonomy): Bacteria > Thermotogati > Deinococcota > Deinococci > Deinococcales > Deinococcaceae > Deinococcus > Deinococcus misasensis. The sequence goes on along the minus strand of NZ_JQKG01000011.1, from coordinate 117,634 downwards.
CCATGGAGCAGGCGGTTCTGGAATTTCAGGTGCAGGCCACCGCAACAGCTCTGGCCGGTCCCCGCGAGAACCTTGCCACCGCAAAAGCCAATTCCCTGAACAACGTGAATCTGAATGTGGAAGCCCGTGCCAGCATGACCATTGAGGCGCAGTACGGGGTGGCACTCGGGCCTGTGAATGACCCGGAAGCCCCTGAAGGTTCTGCCGCAGACCGCCAGAGTCAGGAGATCACCCTTCCCGATGCAGAGATGTGCTTTGAGCACACCTTGCTGAACACCTCCAACAGTGAAGACGACTACACCCTGACTGCACAGACCCCTGAAGGCTGGAACGCTGTTTTCCTGAACCTGTTCCGTTTGCCTCTGGTTCAACCTGTGCGCCTGAAAGCCAGAGAAGCCCTGAATTACTGGGTGTGCTATGAAAAAACCAGCAACAGGCTGACCGGAAACGTGGAATTTCAATTGACGGCCACCTCTGCACACGGTCCCATCAACCGGACCTGGGATGTGGTGAAACTGAATCTGGTGGCCAGCGATGCGGTGCTTTTGAACAAGAGCATCAAGGATGCGCGGGGGCAAGCTCCGGTTTTTGGACCTTACCTTTCAGGTGAGTCTTTCACTTACCTGCTGGAGTACACCAATGCCACAGGGGTGGACCTGCACAATGTGACGGTGCAAGACACCCTGATGACCGGTCTGGACTTCATCCGTGCATCCGTGCAACCCGGCATCACCTCCCTGCCCGAGAACCAGACCGCTCTGGTCTGGAAGCTGGGCACGGTCAAGCCCGGCAAGAACAGCATTCTGGTGACGGTCAAACTGAAACAGGAGCTGTCCGATGGCGCTTTGCTGCGCAACACCTTCAGCCTGACCAGCGATGAAGTCAAAAACAAACTCTCCAATGAAGTGGTGTTGGGCGTGTGGTCCTCGGGGATCCTGTTCGCCAAGGCCGCCCTGCAAGATCAGGTGATGATCGGTGACCAGCTGGGCTGGAAACTGACCGCCACCAACCGCAGCCCGAGTGGCAAAGTCTCTCAGGTGAAAATTGTGGACGACCTGCCCAAAGGACTGGCTTACCTTGCTGGAAGCACCCGCGTGAACGGGGTGGCCTTCAAGGACCCCGGCGTTTCAGGACAGCGCATCACCTGGACGGGCCTGCCCGATCTGGAAGCAGGTGCTGTGCTGACCATCACCTTCCAGACCCGTGTGCTGCCAGAGGTCTCTGAGAAAATCCAGAACACCGCAGAGTTCACTGCCGTGGGCATGAACAGCGCACAGACCACTGTGATTGCCATGCAGTCCACCGCAGTCGCCACCGCAAAAGTGGTGGGCGGACTGGCCCGGCCTCTGGCCACTCTGGTTGGACGGGTGTATCTGGACATCAACGACAACGGCACGTTCGAGCCAGAGACCGACCGACCCGTGGAAAAAGCCCGTGTGATTCTGGCAGGAGGCCGGATGGTCCTGACCGACAAGATGGGCCGTTACAGCTTCGATGGGCTGGACAATGGGGTGTGGGCCGTGCGTCTGGATCCCAACTCGGTGGGTTATGTGCCCAGAGCCACCCCTCAGGACGGTGGACAGCGGGGCACCCAGTCCATGATGCTCACAGGTTTGGGAACGCTGGATTTCCCCTTGCAAACCGCCAGAGCCCACACCGATCTGCTGCGCTCCACCCGCCTGAACTTTGGTCCGGTGTCGGTGCAAAAAACCATTGAGAAACGTTCAGACAACCGCTACGCTGTCACCCTGAAGGTGCAAGCCAAAACCGATCTGGAGAATTTTCTGCTGGAAGACCTCTTGCCCCGTGGTGCCGAACTGGTGCTGGGTCAGCACACCCTGACCGACGACCTGTTCAGTGCTGGTGAAACCATCCTGCAGTATGAATTCGTGTTAACAAATCCCGGCGAGAGTGCCGTAACGGATCCACAGGTATCGTGGGAAGTGAAATGAAACGCCTGTTTGCTTCCCTGACTTTCCTGCTGACTTCCATGTCTTTTGCTGCCCGGGTGGTGCTCCCCGAGCTTCCCTCGGGCGAAGTGCTCTGGAATGCCGATCAGGCCACCATCCGGCTGGATCAGGACGGCAAAGTGGAGTTGCAAGGCAAAGGCCAGGATGAGGCTAGGGTTCAGGGTCAAACCATGACCCTGACTTCCAGCTGGAACACGGTTTTCTCTGGAGACCTTGTGGCAGGAAGCCATCCCATTGAGGGGCTGTCCAGCAGTGCCCAATTCCGGGTGAATCAGGGTCGGGTGTCCTATCCTGCCCTGAATTTCAGGGTGCAAGGCAGCCACTTTCAGCCGCTGATGCTGCTGAATGACGTGCAGGAGAGCACAGTCTTGAAACTGGAAGCCCGTTCTGGCATGGAAACGGTGGTGCAAATCACCGACAACTCGGGGCGCAACCAACTGGTCTCTTTGCCTGCCGAGGTGCCCCTCAGCAAAGAGGGTGGGCCTTATCTGGTCTCGGGTCGCCAGAGCCAGCCAGACACCGATCCCAGCGTGCTGCAAGCCAGCCTGTCTGGAGACACCCTTGATCTGTACCCTGTGGATGAAACCACCCCGGCTTTTGTGAGTGTGGTGGCGCTCCTGAATCTTCCTGACGAGGCACGCTCCATGGGAACACAGGCCACCCTGAATGGAAAAACCGTGCAGGTGCCTGCCAATGGAACCGTGCTGGTGGTGGAACCCGGACCCCAGAGCCTTCAGGGAAACCCTCTGAATGGAACCGTGCTGAATGCCCCTGCTCAGGTGCAATTGCAAGGGGGCCAGAGTGGCATCTTGCGTTTGGAGTACGTGCCCCAGACCCGTGTCACCCTGACCGCTGAAAAAGATGCGGCCAGCCTGTCTGAAGGGTTTGTGTTCAAAGCGGTGGCCTCGACGGACTTTGACAGCCTGATTCCTGCGACCCTGTCCATTCAGCTTCCAGAGGGCTTCACTTCTCAGGACGCTCTGGAAGTGACCCGCCCCATCAAAAAAGACCGTCCAGCCGAACTGGTGGTGAAAGCCATGCCCTCACGCTCGGGGTTGGCGACTGTGGCTGCACAACTCAGTCCTTTTGGAACACAAGCCACCCAGACGGTGACGGTGTACGACAGTTCCCTGTTGCAGGTGGATGTGGTGCCCTCCACCCCTCTGGCCGACCCCGGAAGCGAAATGACCCTGAAGGTCACTGTGAAAAACAGTGGGACCGTCCCGAGTGGTGCCCTTGAACTCAGCAGCATGCATGATGCAGGCATCAGCACGGAAGCCCTGAACGAGACTTTTTCCCTGAAGGCAGGTGAAGAAAAAACCTTTGTGGTGCCCGTGAAAGTGAGCCCCACTGCGCCCGGTCAGGTGGTCTACCGCACCTTGCTGAAAAGCGACACCGGCGAGACCCGCACCGAAACCCGACTGGGCATCCAGCAAGCCCAACTGGAAATGCAGGTCTCGGGGGTGCAGTCTCCTGCCCTGCCCGGTGAGCAGCAAACCATCCGGATTGGCCTGAAGAACACCGGAACCCGCACGGCCAACTACACCCTGAAAAACGATGCCGAGGGCTTTTTGAAACCCCTCACCGAAAGCGAATTCTCTGGAACCCTTGCTCCCGGTGAGGAAGCCTCCCATGTGTTTCTCGCAGAGACCACCTACGGAGCAGAAGCCACCGGGACCCTGCGCAGCACGGTAAACAGTGAAGCCGGAGAACAGGTGAACACCCTGCCCGTCCAGAGGGCTCTGGTGCAGTTTGACCTGTCCCTGAACCGCTCAGGCATCCGGATGGGTGAGGATGCCACTTACACCCTGAAAATCAAAAACCCTCTGCCCAGACCCATTGCGTTTCGTCTGGAAGGCAAACACGACGACACCGTGCAACTGTCCGAGCAGGAAACCCGGCTGATCCAACTGGAGGCGTTTGAAGAAACCGTGCTGGAGTGGAATGCACGTTTCTCAAAGCCCGGTACGGTGGCACAGCAATTCACGGCCTTCATGGGAGAAACCGTGGTGGCCCAACCTGTGGAGCTTTCCACAGATGTGCTCAATGTGTACACCCTGACACGTGAAAGCGAGTTTGAATTGCCTTTCGTGCAAAACAGCACAGCACAGGATTTGGTGCTGGGGCACCTTCTGCCAGAGGGCAGCGAGTATGTGGCTGGCAGCAGCACCCTGAATGGTGAGCCCTTGCCTGATCCCTTGATTGGAAACAGCGGAACCCTGTACTGGAAAATCAAAGCCCTGGGCCGTGGCACCCTGAAGTATCAGGTGACCCACCAGAGAAGCCTTGAAAACGTGGCGGAACCTCTGGTGGTCGCACTCGTGCAGAACCGTGAGCCTGAAACGCTCTCGGGAACCTTCCATCTGTCGGATTACCAGTTTGCCCGGCCCATTGAAGCCCGCACCGAAAACAGTGGGGCCATCAAGTTGCCTCTGGCAGGGACCGTGGTTCGCAACCGGGACCGCATTTCCGTGAAAGTGCAACTGCCCGCCGACCAGAGCGCAGACCTGCAAATCAATGGGCAACCTGTGCCAGACAGCAGCGTGGGATTGCGCAGTCTGGATCCGGACACGGGAACCTCCACTTACGAGTATGTGGGTCTGGAACTGCAGAAAGGCAAAAACACCCTGACCCTCGGGCAGGAACAGATTGAAGTGTTTCTGGCTGGAGCACCCGAGAAACTCACGGTTGAGCCTGTTCAAAATCTGGCTGACGGAATCACCCCCATCCGGTTCAAAATTGTCGCCAGAGACGCCAGTGGCCTGCCCAGCGGAGAGGGCTTCGTGGATGTGCTGACCACCCTGGAACCCGGTCAACCCGACATGAACCCTTTTGAGGGGGGCTATCAGGTGCGGATGCTGGACGGTGAAGCTTTGCTGGAATTGCGTCCCACCACCAGCACCCGACCTGTGGCCCTCACCCTGAAATTTGGCCTTCTGGACAGCACTCTGGAAGTGCCTTTGCAGTTCAGCACCCGTCAGGTGGGCATCGGCATGGCCAGCATCACCGCCCATGTTTCACCGTTTCAGGTGCAGGGCAAAGGGGCAGCGTATCTGGAAACCCCTCTGGGGAACGGGCAATTGCAACTGGCCATCAACAGTGCAGGGTTGGAGAAAAACACCCAGCAGAATTTTGCCCTGCGTGGCGATGCCAGCATCGAAGAACAGCCCCTGTATGGTGACACCCCCATCGCTTTCCAGTACGACCATCCCGAGTTCAAACTGGCCTACCGTGAAGGCCCGGTTCCGGTGGATGCCCTGCCCATCCCGCAAACCCACGTGTACCTGAGTGGTCAGACCGCCGACCTGAGCCCCGAGACCCCGCAACTGGACCAGCTTTCGGCATTTGTGGGTCTGGTGCCCAGTCAAAAACGCACCTTCGAGATCACCCCGGTGGGGGCCAGAACCTACGCCCTGCCAGATGCCAACATCGACTCCTCCAGCGAAAGGGTGGAACTGGTCACCACCATCAAAGGGGAAGAAACCGTCAAACTGCTGAATGCAGGCACAGATTACGTGATGGACTATCTGCACGGCATCATCGAATTTGGGCAACCTCTGGTGGGTCTGGACGATGAACTGAACCCCGTGCGGATCCGGGTGACCTACACCACCGCAGAAGACACCACCCACTTCGCAGCGTGGGGGGTGCAGGTCAGCAGCAAAACCGACAACGCTTCGGTCAAACTGGCAGCGGTGCGCCTGCCCGAGGGATCCACCGCCACGGTGGTTTTTTCTGCAAAAAGCGAAATTGCCAAAGTGGAAGGCCAGTCCAGCACCGATTACTCGGGTTACCGTTCAGTGGCCAGTGCCTCTCTGAACAACCAGCCCTGGTCGGTTTCCCTGAAAGGCGGAGTGCAGTCCGAAGGTTACAAAGGGCTGGACAAGCAGCAAGATGGGGTGAACCTGAACTTGCAGGCCAGTTACCGCTTTGACCGCAACTGGTCGTGGCTGGGTCAGGCCGATTACGACACTTTTGCAAAAGCAGAGCAGGCCAGCCTGAGAACCGGTTTCCAGTACAAGCAAGACGCCCTGAGCGGATCTGTGCGACTGGGCAAGAACTTTGGGATCAAGAACAACCTCAGCCTGTTCCTTGGGGCGGCTTACGAGCAGGACAACTGGAATGTGGCCGTGGACCAGCAGTTCAATTTTTCTTCGGACCCCCACACCACCACCTTGCGGGCCAATTACAAACTGGACCGCACCACCCAACTGGTCTTCAAAGACGAGTACACCTGGGGAGGCAACAACCGGGCGTTTGTTGGGCTGGAAAGCACCCTCGGGAACACCAGTTACGCCGTTTTGTATGAACTGCCCAACAGCAGCGGAGACGGCAACCGGGCCAGACTGAACGGCAACACCACCCTGCAACTCGATGACCTGTGGAGTGTGGACCTGAAAGGCAGCCTCTCTGGAGACCTCTCTTCGGGCAAAGGCAGCCTCGGAACCGGAAGCACCCTGAAGTACACCACCAGAGGGCTGAACGCCAGCCTTGGACTGGATTATTCCGACGCAGGGAGTGGAGGCAAACTGTCTGTCAAAGCTGCCATGACCGGCAAACTGGACAGCGACTGGACCCTCGGGTTTGATGCCTTGAGGGAGTTTGGTACGGATGGTCTGGGCACCCGCCTCAACCTGAATGTTGCAGGACGCATGAATGCCAGCACGGTGCTGGGAAGCGTTCAGTATGCAGATGGCACCCTGTCCCGTTCTGCACCCCAATTCAGTGCACATGTGGCCGGAAATTACGTGCAGCCCAGTTACCAGATCCGTGGACAACTGGATGCCCGTCACCTGCTGAACGACCCTTCCGCATTCACCATTCAGGGTCTGGCCGGAGCCAACCTGTTCATCACCGATAAAATAGGTCTCGGGGCTGTGGTGCGTTACATGACCCAGCCCGGAACTGGAACACAAGCTTTCGGATATGGCATTGAAGGCAGTGTGAATGTCTGGAACGGCGTGTGGGCAACGGTGGGGTACAACCCTCGGGGCTTCACAGGCATTGCACCCATCGACAGTCAGGCCGGATTTTATTTCAGACTGGACTTTTTGCTGGACGAAAACAGCTTCAAAAATGAAGACCAGAGCAAACCCGAAGTTCCCAAAAACCAGCCTGTCCGACCCAGCACCCTCCCAGAGAACCCCATCCAACCAGACCCATCCAGCCCTGCAGTGAATCCCATCCCCTCTCCTGAAGTCACCCCAGAGCAAGGACAGGACGAGGTGAGCCCCGAAACCCTCTTCAACCAAGGTGGCAAATGATGCAAAGACTTTTTCTTCCCCTGCTTTTGTTGTTGGCTTTGTTGTTTCAGACCGCCAGTGCACAGGTCACCCGCAGTTTCTCACCCCGTTTTTCCACCACCGACACCGGCAACATCCAGGTGATTGGCAACACCCTGATGACCTGTTCCACCACCACCGGAACCAATGCGGCCCAGTGTGTGAATGCCCGCAACCGCACCGCCAACAGCGGTTCACAACTCAACAACAACAACCAGTACATCAGCACTTATGTGGACGTGGACACCACAGACACCCCCACCTTCAACAACTCTTCCACGGCAGACCTGACCCTGCCCAACAATGCCACGGTGTTGTGGGCCGGTCTTTACTGGGCGGCTCGGGACAGCGGAGCCAACACCGCCCGTGGACAGTTGAGGTTCAAAGCACCCGGGGGAAGTTACAGCACATTGAGCGCCAACCAGACGGACGCAAACGGCAACGATTACCAATCCTTTGTGGATGTCACCAATCAGGTTCGCAATGCAGGGTCAGGCACCTACACCATCGGTGGGGTGCGGGCCAGTGTGGGCGGAAGCGACCAGTACGCGGTGTGGGGTCTGGTGGTGGTTTACCGTGACCCGGCACAACTGCAACCCAGAAGCCTGACGGTGTTTGATGGGTACCAGACCATCAGCGGCACCGGCACAGGCACCATTTCGGTGACAGGATTCACCACCCCTCTGCAAGGAACCATCAACACCGAGATCGGGGTGATGGGGTATGAGGGGGATCAGGATTTCACAGGCGACCAGCTCAGCATCGGAAGGACCAGCAGCACCTTCCAGCCCCTGACGGATGCTGTCAACCCCTCTGGCAACACCTTCAACAGCACCATCTCCAGAGGGGGCGCAACCTTCACCGCCAAAAACCCCAACTACAACAACAACCTCGGGGTGGATGTGGACTTCTTCACCCTCTCTGGGAGCAGCAACCCTTTACAGAACGGGGACAAAACCGCGTACTTCAATTTCACCACCAACGGGGACACCTATTACACCGGGGTGTTGACGTTTGCCACCGACATTTACCAGCCGGACATGAAAACCACCAAGGGGGTCACCGATCTGAACGGAGGCAACATTGCCACCGGCGACCAACTGGAATACGTGATCAACCTGAAAAATGAAGGGCTGGGGCAGGCCACACTGGTCACCCTCAGCGACGCCATTCCAGACAACACCAGTTATGTGGCTGGCAGCATCAAAATCGATGGAGCCACCATGACCGACACCAACGCAGATGACCGTGCCGAATACGGTCTTTTCTGTCCGAACAATGCAGGCACGCCCAACAGCGTCAACTGCATTCGGGTGCGGGCAGGGACCGGAGCCAACGGCAGCACCGGGGGAACCTTCAATTTCAGCAATGCCACAGAAGTGCGCTTTCGGGTCACCATCAATGCAGGGGTGACCACAGGCACCAACATCTACAACCGGGCCAGCATCAATTACAACACCCTGATCACCAATCAGACCTACTCGATTGCCTCCAGCAGTGCCACAGTGGTGGTGCAGGTGGGTGCCCAGCTCAGTTACCAGATCTCGGGCAAAGTCTTCACCGACATGAATTACGGCGGGGGTGCCGGACGCAACACCACCGTTGGAGGCATCTCTGGACGTGGAAGCGCACGGATTGAGGTGTACGACAGCAACGGAAACGCTGTGGACATCGACACCGCCACCACAGGCATCCAGTACAGCACCACCACCAACGGTGCAGGCGACTACTTCCTGAACCTGCCGCTGGGCACCTACAAAGTGAGGGTGGTCAACAACACCGTCACCAGCCCGAGAACAGGATACGTGTCGGGTTTGTTGCCTGTGCAAACCTACCGCACAGACGCTTCCGGGTTCACGGTCACCCCGGTCACCAACAAAGTGGGGGGTGAAGACCCCAGCAAAGTGGACGCAGGGAGCAACACCAGCACCGCTGTGCTGTCCAGCCTGACCACTTCAACAGAAACCGCCCAGTCGGTCAGCACCATCACCGTGACCAGTTACGACTTTAATGGGGTGGATTTCGGCTTCAATTTTGACACCATTGTGAACACCAACCCGAGCGGTCAGGGTTCTCTGGCCCAGTTCATCATCAACTCCAATGCACTGGGAGATGAAAGTTCTCTGGCACAGGTGGGTTCGCGCATCAACAGTGCAGGGGTGACAGAAAGCCTGCCTGCTGGCGTGGAAAACAGCATTTTCATGATTCCAGCAGCCCAGCTCAACAACAATGTTGCCGTGATCAACCTGACCTCAACCCAGACCATTTCCGGGCCAAACACCTCTCTGGATGCCACCACCCAGACGGTCAACATTGGGAACAACAACAATGTGAATCTGGGAACAGGAACCACGGTGGGCAGCACAGCGGTGGCCTTCAATCAGGTGCCCGGACCAGAGGTTCGCATCTCTGGAGCCCGCAGCCTCACACAAGGGCTGCTGGTGACCGGAAGCAACGTGCAAATCCGAGGTCTGGCCCTGTACGGTTTTGGCTCTGGAGACAGCACCACCCCCAACGGTGCCCTGCAGGTGCAGGCCAGCAACACCAGCATCCAGCTGAATGTGTTTGGGACCCCGGCCAATGCCCTGACCGATCCGGGCTCAGGAAGCCGCACCCAATCTGCCTTGCTCTTGGCGAACAACAGCAGTGGCCTGAGTGTGACCCGCAACATTTTTGCGTACTCGGGTGGATATGGGGTGTACCTCTCCGGGACCACCAGTGGGAGCTTCACCGGAAACGAAATCCGCAACAATGCCATCGAATACCCGAGCATTGCAGCATTCACCAACGCTGGTACAGGGGCTGTCACCCTGACCCAGAACCGGATTGCCAACAACCGGGGCGCCGGGATTGGCATTCGTTCAGGAACCGCCAGCATCCAGCAAAGCACCATCGACAGCAACGTGCTGGACCAGACCGGGGTACTGGCCGGGGTGCGCTTGATGTCCAGCGGAAACACCCTTTCTCAGAGCGTGGTCACCAACAACCTCGGGACGGGCGTGCTGGTCACCGCAGGTGCGAGCAACAACACCATCAGCCAGAACCTGATTTACGACAACAGTGCTCTGGGCATTGACCTGCGCACAGACAGCACCAGTTTGCTGGCCGGAGATGGGGTCACACCCAACGACAGCCTGTACAACGCCACCGCAGCGAACCAGACCATCGATTACCCCACCCTGACCTATGCGGTGCTGACTGGAAACAGTCTGGAAATCAAAGGGCAGGTGGGCAAAACCAGCAGTCCGGTGGCAGGCACCTTCATCATTGAAGTGTTTCTGGCAGACAACAACCCGGCCAACCAGAACGGAGCCATCGAAACCGGAGATGGACTGTTGGTGCCCCACGGTGAGGCCTCACGGTACCTCGGAAATTGCACCACCGCTTCGAATGGGACCTTCAATTGCTTCCTGACCGTGACTGGCCTGACCACCACGGACACGGTGACCCTGACCAGCACCCTCGCCACCTACGGCACCTCCGAGTTCAGCGCCAACCAGCAACTGATTGCTGGACGGACAATCTCTGGCAGCGTCTACGAAGATGTGGATGCCAACCGGGTCAAAACCAACCCCGAGAACTGGACGGGGGGCAGCACCGTGTATGTGAACCTGCTGCAAAACAGTGCCGTGTACAAAACCTTCACAGTCAATGCAGGAACGGGTGCCTACAGCTTCACCGCCCTGCCCCCCGGCAGTTATACCGTGATTGTGACTGGAAGTGCGGCTGGTACCACACCAGCAACCCCATCAGGCTTCATCCTGATGTCCCCCACTCCTGCACAGGTGTCTGCCACCATCGCAGGGACAGACGTGACCGATGTGAATTTCGGGTACTTCAAAGGCATTCGCATTTCAGGTGTGGTGTTCCGCGACGATGGACGCACCGGAGGCACCGCCAACAATGCCCTGCAAGACGGGCAAGAAGCTGGAATGGGCAACATCAAAGTGACTGCCACCAGCGGAAGCAACACCCGAGACGCCCTGACCGACGGCTCTGGACGCTACACCCTGTACCTTGGCACAGCCTTTGCAGGAACCGCTGTGACGGTCAGCCACCCAGAGCGCCCAGCCACCGGCACCAACCTTGCGAATGCATCGGTCAGTCTGGCCAGCAGTTTCACCGATCCCAACGCTTCCAGACGCATCCTGACCCTTGCTCTGGGAAGCGTGCAGGACACCCTGAACTTCGGGGTGGTGCGGCCCAGCGTGATCCGGAGCAACCAGAGCCAGCAGGCTTTCAGTCCCAGCACCATCGAGTACATCCACGAATACCAGCCCGGCACCCTCGGGACCACCACCTTCACCGTGACCGGAGCCCTGCGCTATCAGGTGTACCGCGACCTGAACTGTGACGGCACCTTCTCCGACACCGAGAAAGCCACCTCTGGAAACCTCTGGACCGTGAGCAGCAGTTGGCCCAGAGATGTGGATGGCAGCCTTTCCAGCTGCAACGTGCTGGTTCGGGTGCTGGTTCCCTCCAACCTGCCTGCTGGCACCACCGACACCGCCACCGTGCAGGCCAACCTGCTCTGGACCGGCCCTGCAGTCACCGATGCGGTCAGCGTGAAAGACACCACCACCATCCAGAGTGCCACCGGCGGTCAACTGAAACTGACCAAAGAAGTGCGCAACGTCAGCACGGGCGGCACCTTCGGCAGCACCGCACCTGCCACTGTGGGTCAGGTGCTGGAATACAAAATCAGCTACACCAATCTGGGATTGGCCAATGTGTCGAAAGTGATCCTCTCCGATCCTGTCCCCAGAGAAACCACTGTGGTGCCCGACGTGTTTGGTTCAGCCGAAGTGCGACTGTTCTGCCCCAATGGCAACAGCTTCGATCTGGCCGCAGAGAACGCCACCACCATCACCGTTGCGCTGGACTTCATTTGTGGATCGGGAACTGTGGTGAAACCCGGAGAATCGGGTTACTTCCTGTACCGTGTGCAACTGAAGTGAACTTCTGAACAGACAAAACCCCCTCTGAGATTCCAGAGGGGGTTCTTTGCAGGTGGGTTTCAGGGCTCTTGAAGCACCCCAAGAATGCGGTCTGGATCGTTCTGATCCCGTTTTCCCCTGAGCACATAGGTGCCCCGAACCAATCCGCTGAGCTGCAGGTGAAACTCCTCGGGTTGTCCAGAGTCCTGACAGCGACTGATCCAGTTCAGGAAAGCTTCGTACTGGTCTGCACTGAAGTCCTGCTGCAGGGAACGAAAACGCATGGTGCCTTTCCAGTGCCCAACCAGTTCACGGATGCTTTTGGAAAACGTCACCGTGTGGTTTTTCAGGTCGATCAGGAAAGTGGACATCCGTGCGGTTTTCTGGGCCTCTTCGAGGTCGTAATTGAGTTTTTCCAGATGGTCGCGGTACTGGATGCTTTCGGTCTGGTCCTGAATCTGCGCCACCAGAAAACGGGCAGAGCCGTCTTTGCGCCAGATCAAAGAGACATTCAATTGGGCCCAGAGCAAACGGCCTTCGCGGGTCACATACCTCTTCAGCAGTTGATAGGTCTCGATTTTGCGTTCCAGCAGCAGTTTCAGGTAGCTGAGGTCCTGCTGCAAATCCTCTGGATGGCTGACCTCCTGAAAATTCATGGTCAGCAACTCCTCGCGGGAATACTTGAGCAGGTCGCAGAGGGCATCGTTGACCTGCAACCACTTGCCTTCAGGACTGACCAGAGCCATCCCGATGGCAGAATACTTGAACACCGAATAAAACACATTGTCGGTGGCGTGTTCCAGGGTTTCCTCTGGAGCATCGTGGTACACCAGCACACTGTATCCCTGTCCGCCGATCTCACGGCCAACATGCAGATGGTAATCGTTCAGGCGAAAATGGGTGGATCCGTCCACCAGTTGCAAATTGTCCGTGGCATATTGCAAAACCTCAAACAGCTCGGGGCTGGGTTCAATGAACCATGAGGTGTGCTTGAGGCTGCCATCCAATTGCAGGCGAAAAATGCACAACAGCTGCATGTCCTCCGGGCTGCCTGTCCTTGTCATGTTTCCTCCCCCATCTCCGGATTGTACCGGATTGTGCACGGTCATCTTTCAGGGGGTGTCCGCAAACCCGGTGAAACACCACGTCGTTGTTCGGCCAGAGAAAACTGGAAATTTTGCCCTCACTCAGGACAAACCCTTGCAAAAACAGTTTCAATTCAGAGATTTCAATATAATCAAGACAACATGTCCGTTCCCCAACGTTCCCAACCCCGCATTCTGATTGTGGAAGACAGCGTGGCCCAGTCCATGATGATGCAATCTTATTTGAAAGGCCAGGAGTATCAGGTGCTGATTGCCCGCACCGGACAATCGGCTCTGGAACAGGTGGCCCAAGCCGACCTGGTGATTCTGGATGTGATTTTGCCAGACATGAGCGGTTACGAAGTCCTCTCTTACATCCGTGAGCACCAGTTGCGCGTCAAGGTGATCATGCTCAGCACCCTTTCTGACACCCCCTTCAAGGTGAGGGGTCTGCGCAGTGGTGCCGACGATTACCTTGGAAAGCCCTTTGACCTGACTGAATTGGAAGCCCGCATTCAGGCCCTTTTGCGCCAGAATTTCAACCCGCTGGAAGCCACCACCGGCCAGATGCGCCTCAGCAAAGTGGACCAGAGCGTGCACATTGGCACCCAGAAAATCGAACTGTCCAAGCAGGAAACCGAACTGCTCTGGTACATGATGGAACACCCCGAGAAACCCCACTCCAGACAGGCTTTGCTGGACAACGTGTGGGGCCGGGATTTTCAGGGCGGTGAGCGCATCATTGATGTGATGATGGTGGCCCTGCGCAAAAAACTGGGCAACCGGGTGATCCAGACGGTGCGGGGTGTTGGCTATCAGTTGCACCCTGAAGAAGCCGGAAAAGCCTGATTTCCTGACATTGCATCAAAAAACCCGGATCATTCTGGGTTTTTGTTTTTCCCTCCGTTTTTCTCTCAGGGGGTCTTGAAGACCGCCAGAACCCGCATTTTCTCGGGGTAAGTGGTGAGGTGGGCAGGCATTTTCTTGCCACTGGCAAAGGGCACGTAAGAGTCTTCTTCCAGAGGCAGGCGGGTTTCAAAGCTGACCTGCACTGGGTGGTCCTGCACCAGCACCTGTCCGGGGGTCAGGGTGTACTTGAAGGCCGCATTCTGAGCTGTGAAATTGACCACCAGAGGTTTCTGGGGCGCAGCAGGCTGAAACAGCACAATCAGGGTGGGGTTTTGGGCTTGCTCTGCAATGGCCACCATCGCACTGCGCAAACTGATGTGGGCTTTGCGCGAGAGGTCCATCACCCCCTGCGCACTGATGCCATGCCGGTTCAGCACCTCTTGCAGGGTTTCTGGCTCGATCAGGATGTTGGCCGCTCCCCAGTCACAGAGTTTCTCGATGACCTGCTCCAGACTGTCCCCTTCAAAGTCTTCGTGGATGTCGCTGAGGAGGTCATCGTCATCGAGCAAGAGGGCATGGGCGATTTCGTGGGCCAGCGTGAATTTCTGGCGGTTCAGGTCTCTGGTGTTGTTGATGATGATGGCCTTGTGCTCAGGATCGTAGGCCCCATCGCGCTCTCCGAGGTCCATGAACACCAGTTTGGTGCCTGCTGCCTCACCAAGGCTGTACAGGTCTCTGGCCTGATGGGTTCGGGCAAAGTCGAGGGCCAGTTCACGCATGCGGGCTTTGTGCTGGGGTTTGGGGTCCATTCAATCTCCAGAGAGGATGGTTTGCCAGGCTTGACCCAGATGCTGGGAGACATCTGAGGCTTGCAAGCCATACTGGTGAAGTTTAAAACACAAGTCCCCTGCCCGTCCATGCAGATACACCCCACACAGGGCTGCGTGGGTGGCAGACAGACCTTGACCCATCAAACTGGCAATGATCCCTGCAAGGGTGTCCCCCATCCCTGCCGAAGCCATGCCGGGATTTCCAGAGGTGTTGATCCAGACCTGCTCTGCATTGGCAACAACGGTGGGACCGCCTTTCAGGACCACCACACCGCCATACTGGGCTTGCAAGGCTCGGGCAGATTGGATGGGGTCTTTCAAGAGCTCTGGAATGGTGGTTTCCAGCATTCGGGCGGCCTCCCCGGGGTGAGGGGTGAACACGGTTTTATTATGGCCTTTGCTCTTCAAAACGACCTGGAGGGCATCCGCATCAAGCACCACTGGAAGGTGTTTTTCCAGCACGTCCAGAGCCACCTGAGGGGCCTCCTCGCCGAGACCCATCCCGAGGGCAACCGCCCCTTTGAAAGGCAGGTGCTTTGCCTCCTGCCATGACTGGATTTCATGTCCAATGGATTCCATTGGGGCGTGTTCCACAGGCACTGTGCTGGAAAAACGCACCAGTCCACTGCCCGTTCGCAAAGCTGCAAGGGCACTCAATGCCACACATCCGGTCATGCCTTTGCGACCCCCAAGCACCCACACTTCACCCGCACTGCCTTTGTGGGCGCTCTGGTCACGGTCGGGAAGCCACAGGCGCACGTTTCTGGATTCCAGCGTCTGAACGGTGGTGAATTGCTCCATGTGGCTTTCAGGCACCCCGATGGAAAGCACTTCGGTGCGTCCACTCCATTTGCGGGCCGGATCAAACAGGTGACAGGGTTTCAGACCTGCCAGAGCCAGCGTCACAGTCGCCTGAATGGCCTGCTCAGGCTGTACAGCCACATCCGCCTCAATTCCTGAAGGCAAATCAATGCTGAAAATGGGCAACCCACTGGCATTCAGGGCTGCAATCACCTCCTGAAACTCTGGTTTAAGAGGAGGCCGAAACCCGGTCCCCAACAGGCCTTCCAGCACCACATCGGAGGCTGGAAAAGCGCCATGCAAGGCGTCTGCGTTCAGGGGTTCCAGAGCACCAAAAACCTGCCATTTTTGCACACTGGCAGCGTGGGCCTCTGGATGGGCCAGCACCCTCACCCTGTGCCCGAGGGCCAACAGGTGACGGGCAGCCACCAGTGCATCTGCTCCATTGAAGCCTTTTCCGGCCACCACCAGCACCCTTGCCTCTGGAGCATGAAGGTGCAGCCTTTCGGCAACACTGCGACCTGCATTTTCGACGGTCACTTCCAGCAAACCGTGGTCCAGCAGGGACTGGTCCAGAGCCCGGATTTGTGCAGAGGTGAAAACAAAGTGCATGGTTACCTCTGCACGAACAGGAACACCACCACCACGGCAATCAGGATGTAAAAAGCAATCACCCCGAATTTGACGGTGGACGGCTGGGCACGGCTTTCCTCGCGAGCTTTTTCGCTGATGGCCCGCTGTTCAAACCGCTGGCTTTTCTTGAGGGACTTGATGGAATCCCCAATGCGTTTCTGTTTGCGCTGCAAAACCGCCAGATTGTTGTGCGCAAGGTGGTACTCGGGATTGAGTTCCAACGCCCTTTTGTAAAGACTTTCGGCCTCCTGGTTGTTTCCAGCTTCCAGAGCCAGATTCCCGAGGTTGGTGATGGCCCGGAAGTGTTTGGGGTCCGCCTGAATTGCCTGATCGAAGTGCACTCTGGCCTGCACGGCATCTTTCAGGCGCACATGCAACACCCCAATGCGGTTGAGGGCTTCGGCCCGGGTGTAAGGGTTGTCCAGAGCCTGCTGCAACACGCGGGTCAGTTCTTCAGGCTGGTTGATCTCTTTGTCTTCGGTCTGTTGCAGGTTTTCGATGGCCCCCTTGAGGGCTTCAGGCGAAAGAAACTCGCGCAAAGGTTCAAGGTTGGGAACCTGTCTGAGGGCTTTCAAGAACTGTTTGGAGCGCACGGCACCCAGCAACGCGATCATGGCCTGCACCGCTGCCAGCATCTCTGGGTGGTACTCCCCCACCAGTTCCAGTGCGCGGATTCTGCCTTCTGCTTGCTCGAAATTGCCGGATTGAATGGACTCCCGCCAGTCCAGCGGGGTCTTGCTGTCGGTCATGAGCAGTATTGTATAGCTTTCTGCGAGATGCCGTCAGCGGTGCAAGGTGAGATTTTACGGCAGACACAAAGTCTGACTTTTGACATGTCAGCTGAAAAAGCATTCAGCATTCAGCCCTCAGCAATCAGTGAAAAGACCACCCAGAGGCTTTGGCTTTCGAAAACTGCAAGACCCAAAACAAAGCCTGCTCAGGTTTTGCAAGCTTGATGGAGAAGCAAGCAGACTTTCCTTCAGGCTGACTGCTGAACGCTGATCCTGAGGGCTTTTGATACAACACCGCCAAGTGCAACGCCCTTGTACTCACCCTGCGTGACAGGGTCAGCGCAAAGTCACTGTCAGGCCATGCCAACAGAGAGAGCCATCAGCAGTCAGCGATCAGCAGTCAGCAATCAGGACAGTTTTCTGGCTGCCTTTTGAACGGAAAGTCTGAGTGGCTTTCCGTTTGTGGCTTTTTGTTTTGCTGTTTGCAAAAGCCTTTTGGTGAGCTTTTTGCTGAAAGCTGATGACTGATCGCTGAACGCTTTTTCAAGTGACATGCCAAAAGTCAGACTTTACGCTTACCCTGCCCTGCGTGAGGCTTCAGGCCTCTTGCAATCCCAGAACCCCGAGCACTTTGCGGGTCAGGTCGTTCTGCTCGGGTTTGAGGTTGAGGGGACCCCGCACATCTTCGGTGGGCACATCCATGCAGAAATCGATGGGCTCAAAACCTGCTGGGCAGGGCAAATCCCCCTCCACATAAGTGTGGGCAGAGGTGCGCCATGAAAATGTCCAACCCTGTGCTTTGAGGATCTGGAAATCAAGGCGGTCTGTGGTGCGGTACACCTGACTGGCCTTCTCGGGGCGCAAACGCAAGTTGGCACTCTGGAAAGCATTGACTCCAGAGCCAATCACCAGACGGGTCAGGTCATAACCGCTGACGTTCTTCACCACGATGCCCCCCGCCTCCACAGGTCCATTTTCGCTGAGGTAAGTCAGGCCCAGCACTTCATGGCGGAACGGGTTGGCATTCAATTCCCCAAAGCCTCCTCTGGCCAAATACGCCCCGAGCGTGAGGTTCACCTTTGCGGCCCGCAGGCGCACCCCCTCTGGGAGGTGTTGGTGAAGGTCAGGCAGGGTTTCGGTGGCATCTGTCACCAGCAGGAGGTCTTCGAGTTCCAGTTTCATGCCCCCATCATAACACTGCTGGTTTGCACAGCAAAAGTTTGTTTAGGGGTGTGCAGGGGAAGGTTTTTGCATGGAGCAAATGGATTTTGGATCTGGTTTTCTGTCCAAAAAACAGCACCGCTTTGCAAATCAAAACGGTGCTGCAGGCTTTTGTGGATTTTACTTGAGAGACGCCAGCAAAGATTTGGCCTCTGCAAGATCGCGTTTGGCCCAGAAATCGGTGGCTTCCAGTTTGACTGCAGCTTCCAGAATGGAAATGGCTTCCTGACGGCTCTTGTTTTTGGTGCGGCGGTTTCCGTCTTTCAGGAGGGCCTTGGCGAACTCCAGACGGTGAATGATCTGGTCGGGTTCCAACTGAATGCCTTTTTGCATGTTGGGACGCACGTTGTCAAAGTCTGCCCCCAGAGGTCCGGACACCAGAGCACCTTTGCTGGAGATTTCTGCATTCCAGACGGCCAGAGCCACGTAAGCCCCTGCAAGTTTGGAGTCCAGTTTGATGGCGGTTTCCAGTTCACGGCGAATCTCTGGAGCAATGGGCAGGCTTTCCAGAATGCCCACAAACTGGGCTTTGCGCCCGAGTGCCCGTGCCAGTTCGAAGTGTGCCAGTCCACTGTTTTTGTCCAGTTGAATGGCTTTTCTGGCGTAATCTTCGGCTTTCTCGTAGATGGCACGACGCTCATTTTCGGGTTGCAGGGCACCGCTGTAACTGGTGGCTCTGGCTGCGTAAGCGTAAGCTTCAGCGGTGTTGAGGGTCAGGGCCATGGTCACGGCCCCTTTGGTGTCCCCTTTTTCCAGCAGGTTGACAACATCGTTGGTGTTGGCGGCAAGGGCAAGGGAGCCAAAAGCAAGGGCAAGGGTCACGAGGATTGAGCGCATGTGTTCCTCCAGAAGGTTGTTGGACTTGGTATAGATTAGGACCGAGTATAGCAAAAATCCATGTGGGTTGCATTCATGCTCGGGGGATTGGATGAAAGGATGAAGGGTGGGGGGCATTGCCCGATGCCGAGAGCCGAGAGCCGAGAGCCGAGAGCCGAGAGCATGGTGTAAGCCATATCAAAATCGTCAAGGGGTGGGTCTGCAATCCCAAAAGCTTTGGCCAAAGCTTTCTTTGCCCTCGGCCCTATGCTCTCGGCATATACCCTTCTGCCTTCTGCCTTCTGCCTTCTGCCTTCTGCCTTCTGCCTTCTGCCTTCTGCCTTCTGCTGCTCTTATTGCCCTCGGCCCTCAGTTCCCGATGATCCCAAATCCGTACACTGGTTTACTTTCTGGTTTAAACCGTATAATCATTGCAGACCAAAAGAACACCACCCGAGGAGTCATGCAATGCAAACCACCTGGCTGAAAATTCTGGAACACTTGCGGCCCTCGCTGCGCGGCCAGCGAGACGAACACGGTCATGTTGGCAGCCTGCGCTGGCTGGAAAAACAGATGGAAGCCAAAAACGCCAATCCCCACGCGGTCAGGAACATCATCTACCGTGAGATTGGCACCGCCGAAGACAAGAGCACCCTGTTTCAGATCATTGCCAGCCTGTACGAGCAGAACAACATGGAGTTGCCAGAGCCCCCTGAAGGGGCCAGGGATGTGGCCTCAAGCAGGGTGATGAAGCAGGCCTCTCAGCTTCTGGGCAGGCAAAAGAAACGTGCTTATCGGCAGTTCATTGCAGGAATTCGGACTGGGCGTGCACCTCGCATGGTGGTGGTGGGACGCAACGGTGTGGGGAAAACCATCCTGATTGACCATCTGGAGCGCTCTTTGCGTGAACTCGGGGTGCAGGAAAGCTACCGCCTGATGCTGGATGGTGAGATTGCACCTGCCCTCACCAGCATTCTGGAGCTTTCCGGGGCCAATGCGGAAAGTCTGGCAAGGCTGCACTCGGGGCTGCCTTTTGCTGTGCAGGCCAGTTTGCAGCATGAAGTGGCCCGCCTGATCCGTGAACGCATGGAAGGCAAAACCCTGTTGATCCGCATTGGGAATGCCCCCAACACCATTGCTGGAACCCAACCCAGAAATGCACTTGGAGAATCCATCAGCCTGTCAAGGTGGGTGTGGGAAAACCTGTTTTTGCCTTTGCAGACCACCTCCACCAGTGTGCTCTTGGCCCTCAGCGATCCCAGAGAAGTGCACCCCCACTACAAGGGCGAGGTGATCACCCTGAAGCCTCCCACGCTGGAAGAGGCCCGCAGGTTCCTGACCACCCGCATGCCTGCCACCCCCAGTGAAGCCGACCGCCTGATTCGCCAGAGTGGTCGCAATCTGGAACAACTGGCCCTGATTGCAGGACTTTCCGCTCTGGGCAGTGGGGCAAGGGTGCACGATGTACGCACCGTCCTGAGCGATCCCGAGGTTCGGGCACTGTTGACTGTGCTGGCTGCAACCATCCTGCCCGGAGAGTCCAGCGCTCCGCGTTTTGTGGTGGAACATGCGTTGGGGCGTCCTCTGGGGACCCTGCCAGAGGTGTACCGCAACCTGATGGACGACACCTCCAGCAAAACCGTGCGGGTGGTGTCCCGTGATCTCTTGCCAGAGGTCAAAAAGCACCTGCGCCCCGATGAACTTGCCCGCGCCCACCGTCTGGCCTCCGAAGCATATGCCAGAGCCCTCGAAACCGCCCGTGAAGGTGAAAAAGCGGTCTATGAGGAACGCATGCTGGCCCACCTTGCCCGCTCGGGTGCCTGGGCCGAAGTGATCCAGTGGGTGTCCAAACACGGTGAGCGGTATGGGGTGCTGGCAGATGCATGGGCCAGAGCCAGACGGCAGGTGCATGGTGCAGTGCTGGAATCTCTGGCCCGTGTGGTGGCCGGATATTACGCTGCTCTGGGGCAATATGCCCACCCGGACGCCAGAGACGCCATCAGCGTGATGCTGGAAAGCAACGACACTGGAGCACGCGCATGGGGCCGGGTCAAACTGGCCGAAAGTGCCATTGACCGTGCTGCCTACGAGGCAGCACAGAACCTCCTGAACAATCAGGACATTCAGGATGTGCTGTCTGGCAAGGAAACCAGTGAAATCGCAAGGGTGACCCGCGCAGAGGCCGTGCTGGTGCAAGCTGCTCTGGCCCGTTGGCAAGGGGATTTGGAAGCGGCAACCCGTTTTGTGAATCAGGCAGTGGAATACGCCAGCGAAGCCGACTCGACCCTCTCCAACCGCACCAAGTTGTGGCGCGGCCTGATCATGAAAGACTCGGGCCACTGGACCGAAGCCCTGAACGACCTTTCTGCGATTCTGGACCGCGATCCTTTGCTGTATGCAAGGGCACGTTATCAGGAAGGGGATTTGAGGCTGCGTCTGGGACAACCTTTCCCTGCTGTCACTGCCCTCAAAGAAGCCCACGATGCTCTGGAAAGTGCAGGTGCGGCTCTGGAAGAACGGGCCAGAGTCACTGCACGTTACGCCACCGGCCTCAGGCGTCTGGGCCGAATTCCAGAAGCCAAAGCCCTGATGGATGAGGCTGAGCGTCTTTCGCAGGGCACCGATCCGGTGATTCAGGCCCGTGTGATTTCGGAAAAAGCCCCCATCATGCTGGCGATGGAAAATTTCCGCGAAGGGTTGCGTCTGGCACAAGCAGCAACGCAGGCACTCAGGAACGGCACCGAACGCAGGCAAGAAGCCCAATACCGGGAATGGAGGGCCAGTTACCGCATCGGACTGGCTTACCTTGCCCGAGGTCTGGGAAACCCGTACCTGCCTCCTTTTCCGGGACCCACTTTTGACCATCCAGACATTCAGGTGGCCCGCAACATCCTGCACCGTGTGCTGGCAGAAGCCACCCCTTACACCCACACCGCAGACCGCTACACCATCCTGATCACGGACATCTTGCTCAATCTGGCTGCCGCAGAGCCAGATGCCAGCAAAGCTCTGGTGCATGCCAAACGGGCTCTGGAACTCACCAACCACAGTTATGCAGAGGCACAGGTCAGGGCCACCCTTGCCGATGTTTACCTCAGAATGCACGAACCAGACAAAGCCCTTGCGGAAGTCAACCGTGCCCATGCCCTGCTCAGAAGGGCCGCTCTGGGCATGCAGGACCCCAGCAACCAGACCCGCCCCGATCCCGGCGTCACCAGTGCCCTGATCAGTCTGGAAGCCAGAGCCCTCATGCAAACCGAACCGGACCTCAAATCCACCCTGATGTGGGTCAAAACCGCCATGCAGGACCCGGACCTCTCGGGCTTCAAAGCCAGCGTGATGCGGGAAATTGGAAAGGCTCTGGAGGAGTCCAAGCAACCCGAGAGGGCATTGACCGTGATGTTGGAGGTCTTTCCGCAACTCAAGGGCTGTGAACTCAGTCCCAGAGATGCGCTGAGCATGCTGGTCTGAAGGAAGGCCGAGAGCCGAGAGCATCGTGTCATACGTGTAAAAAATCCTCAAGGGGGAATGTAGGGGCGAGGCGTGCCTCGCCCTTCATCGCATTTGCCAGAGCCTTTTTTGCCTACTGCTTTCTGCGTGGGCGAGGCGTGCCTCGCCCCCACAACCAACTGCCTTTGGCTTTTTTGCTCTCGGCCCTTGGCCCTCTGCTTTCTCACTTCTGTGCTTTTGTTCACATTTGAAATAGTTAAAAAATAGAATTATTTATTCATGCAAGAAGATCCCCCTTCCCGTGAAGACTGCATCCAGTTCATGCATGCCTGGAGGCATTTCTTTCACTCCATGAAACGGGGCATGCTCAGGGACATCGAGCAAGAGTTGAACATCGACGCCTCAGACATGCCCTTGCTGCAAGCCCTGCAACAGGGATGCCAGTACCCCAGCGAGGTCAGCCAGAGTTATGGGATGGCCCCGCCCATGGTGTCCCAGATGATTGTCAGAACCGTCAAGCAAGGGCTGGTGGGCCGTGAACTCGATCCTGAAGACTCAAGGCGCATTCGCCTGAACCTGACCGATCAGGGAAAAAGCGTGGTGGACCATGCCCACCGCTATCTGGAAGCCCGGTTTCTCAACAGTGGACTCACTGCCGCGGAATTGAAACACCTCACTCAAGGACTCATCAAACTCGGGGAAGCACTCAAGGAGGAAGCATGACACAGGCCGCACCACCTCAGCCCCAGATGCCACAGTTCACCCAGCAACAAAAGATGGCCACTTTGCTGGGCGTGCTGTTGGCGCTCTTTCTGGCTGCTCTGGACCAGACCGTGGTTTCCACAGCCACACCAGAGATCATCAAGGATCTGAAATTTGAAACCAGTTGGATCACCTGGCTCACCACCGCCTACCTGGTGACCAGTACCGCCACGCTGCCCATCTGGGGGAAACTCTCTGACCTTTATGGCAGACGCCGCATTGTGGTTGCAGGGGTGATCCTGTTCACCCTCGCCAGCATGCTTTGTGGTCTTGCACAAGATCCCACCCAACTGGTGCTGTACCGTGCCCTGCAAGGTCTGGGGAGCGCCGCCATCTTCTCCACGGCTTTTGCGGTGGTCGGTGACATTTTCACCCCTCAGGAACGCCCCAAATACCAGGGTCTGTTCGGCGCAGTGTTCGGGCTTTCCAGCGTGATTGGACCTTTCGCTGGCGGTCTGCTGACCGACTACGTCAGCTGGAGGTGGGTGTTTTACATCAACGTTCCAGTTGCAGCCGTGGCCCTGTGGTTCATTTTCAGCAAAATGCCTCCCCTGCAATCTGGACGCAGAGGCAAGATCGATTACGTGGGTGGCGCACTGCTGCTGATTGCCGTGATTCCCTTGCTGCTGGCCCTCACCCTTGCACCAGACACCTACGCATGGGGAAGCGCACAGATCATCGGGATGTTCGCAACTTCTCTGGTGGCCTTCATCCTGTTTGTGGTTCAGGAGATCCGCACGGGTGAGCCCATCGTGGACATGAAGCTGTTCAGCAACCGCACCTACAGCATCACTGCCATTGCCGCTTTCCTGATGGGTGCAGCCTTCCTTGGCACCATCGTGTTCTTGCCCCTCTTCATGGTGAATGTGCTGGGGGTCAGTGCCACCCGAGCTGGAGCATCTTTGACCCCCCTGACCCTCGGTGTGGTGCTTGGAAACGTGCTGAGTGGACAACTCGTGGCCCGCATCGGCAAATACAAACCTGTGCTGCTGGGCAGTCTGGTGCTTTTGCTGGCCGGCTTCCTGATTCTGGTGTTCACACTGCACCCCGATGAATCTCAAGCCAGCATTGTGGCTAAACTGGTCCTCTTGGGGATTGGTCTGGGACCTTCCATCCCCCTTTACACCCAACTGATGATCAACACCGCCCCCAGAGACAAAATCGGCATGGCTTCTTCCAGCGCAACCTTCTTGCGTCAGATGGGCAGCACCATTGGGGTGGCTGTGCTCGGGACGGTGTTTGCCAGCTCCCTCACCCACCAGTTTGAAACCCGCGTCACCCCTGTGGTGCCTCAGGAAATGAAAGCGATGTTTGCCAGCCAGCAAACCCGTGGTGGTGAAGGCAGCAGCCAGACCTCTGGCTTCGATGAGAAGAAAATCACTTCTGAAGTGCACCAGAGGTTTGAGGACCAGAAGAAACTGGCCAAAGCTGCCCTGATTGACAATGAACCTGCAGCCATGAAAAAACTGGCCCAGGACCCCAACACCCCCGAGGCTTACCGCACCACTCTGGCCAGCGGTGAGGTGTCTGCACAGGCCAAACCTTACCTCAAAATGGCCTACGACAACACCGTCAAACAACTGGACAAAGCAGATCAAAAAGCCGCCAGTGCTGTCCATGATGTTTCCGTGGCCTTCAAAACCGCCTGGACCGAAGCCATCCGTGGCATCTTCGAAGTGGGTCTGATTGTGGTGGTGCTCGGGATGATCGTGACCGCCCTGATTCCAGAGGTGCCTTTCATCAAACAAGGTGGACCCAGACAGGGGCCTCCTGTGATGGAATAAGTTTACAGTTGTCAGTTCACAGCCAACAAAAACCTCCGCCACTACAGCGGAGGTTTTGAACTGTGATTGATGATTACTGCTTGGCAGCAGCGTACAGCTCAGCCACTTTGTCCCAGTTGACCACATTCCAGAAAGCAGAGATGTAGTCAGGACGGCGGTTCTGGTAGTTCAGGTAGTAAGCGTGCTCCCAGACGTCAAGGCCCAGAATGGGGGTGCCACTGAATCCGGCCACGGCATCACCCATCAGGGGGCTGTCCTGGTTGGCGGTGGAGCCCACAGCGAGGCTGCCGTCAGGCTTGACCACGAGCCAGGCCCAGCCGCTGCCGAAACGGGTTGCGCCTGCAGCAGCAAATTTCTCTTTGAAAGCGTCCACGGAACCGAAAGCGGCTTCGATGGCTTCTTTCAGTTCGCCCTTGAGCTCGGTGCCGGTGCCCAGAATTTGCCAGAAGAAGCTGTGGTTGACGTGCCCACCAGCGTTGTTGCGGAGGGGGCCACGCTTGGCATCAGGGACCTTGGAGAGGTCCTTGATCAGTTCTTCAGCAGAAAGGGCTTGCAGGTCTTCGTGACCTTCCAGAGCAGCATTGGCATTGTTGATGTAGGCCTGGTGGTGCTTGCTGTGGTGGATCTCCATGGTGCGAGCATCAATGTGGGGCTCCAAAGCATCGTAAGCGTAAGGCAGTTGGGGTAATTCGTACTTAGGCATGGGTGAACCTCCAGAAAAATGTGTTGCCCGAATTGGCACGACTCTCATCATACCGATTCATGAAGGGTGGGAAGGGGGCTGGATTACACTTGTCCCTTGATTTGGTACAGCAAAAGGCAGAAGGCCACACAAGCACATCTCCACAACCAAACACGAGAGCCGAGAGCCGAGAGCCGAGAGCCGAGAGCCGAGAGCCGAGAGCATCATGCGATATGTGGCAGACAAGGTCAAGGGAACCTGTAAGGGTGAGTGGGCAGAGGGATCAGCGCCCAGCGCGAAGCGCCTCAGTGCGAACCCGGCTGGTGCACGTTGTCAGAGGCAAGAAGCGCGTAGTTAGGGCAAGACAGAACGCGATTCCTCGTTTTGCACAAGACAGCATGCCTCACCCTGCAGCTTTAGCCAGAGCATTGTTTTTGCCCTCGGCCCTTGGCGGGTCGAAGACCCTTAGGCTGCAGTCAGCAAACTGCGTTGCCTCTGGATCAGGATCTGCAAGAACAGTTCTTCGTCCTCGGGGGTGATGAAGATTTTGCCTTTCTGGTGTTCGAGCAGGATGCCTTTGGTGGTGGTGGTGGCAATCACCTGAATGTTGCCCTGTTCACTGGTGTAAAGGCCTGTGAAGTAACCGGGCACCCCGGTTCCAACCAGACGCATGTTGATGGATGGAGAAAGCACATAGGCTTTCAGGTCACGGATGGGCAAGACCTTTTGACCAGAGAAACCCCGCAGGATCACCGTCTGGTCGGTGATGATGTATTTCATCCGCAAAGGGCCCAGCACGGCCAGCAAACAGATGCCCAAAATCAGCAAGGAGATCACCAGCAACACGAAACTGGGCAGGAAATTTTGAACTTCAGCGTTTCGGGTGACCCAGAAGACGTAACCGGTGAGCAGCAACATCACTGCACTGAAAATCCACCAGAGGGTCAGACGGGATTTCTCGGGGGGGTGGGGCGTAAAGACTGTTTGCATTGAAAATCCACCTCATCGAAGAGAAAGTCCTTGAATTTCAGGTCTTTCTCATTCTATGACGTTTCCTTACAATTGCGTGCTTTTTCCGTTAAATCTGGACCGGGTTTAAGCTTCAGTGCGAAGAACGCTGTGGCAGATCGGTTTCTGCGCCTCCCAGAGCCAACCATGCCACGCGCATGTCCTCTGGAACCTGTGCGTGAAGATGCAAAACTTTTCCGTTTTCAGGGTGCGGAATGTCCAGACTGAGGGCATGCAAGGCTTGACGGGAAATTTGAGGTGCAGCTTTGCCGTATACCTCATCTCCCAGAATCGGGGCCTTGAGGTGCTGCAAATGAACCCGAATCTGGTGGGTGCGTCCAGTGCGGGGTTTTGCCAGCACCAGACTGTACCACCGACCAGAGTCATCACGCACTTCAGCAAGGGTCTGGAAGTGGGTTTGGGACTCTCTGGAGGCTGCTCCGCCGACGGTCATCATCTGGCGCTGCACGGGGTGACGACCCACAGGTGCATCCAGCGTGATGGTTTTCCCATTGTTGACCCGCCCCACCGAAATGCACAGGTAGGTCTTTTTGGTCTCCCGTTCCTTGAAGGCCTCTGCGAGTTTGGCATGGGCCAGCACGGTTTTGGCCACCACAATGACGCCAGAGGTGTCCTTGTCCAGACGGTGCACAATGCCGGGTCGGTAACCTTCATCGCCAAAGTCTTTGTCTGCATCAGGAAGCTGGATCCGGCCCATCAGGGCATTCACCAGCGTTCCAGTCACGATGCCCTGTGCAGGGTGGGTCATCATGCCCCAGGGCTTGTTGACCGCGATCAGGTGTTCATCCTCGTAAATCACGTCCAGAGGGACATCTTCAGGGACGACTTCGCTGGGCTTCTCTGGAGGGATCTGAAAGGTGACCTCCTCTCCCCCTTTCAGCTTGAAGCTGGGCCGGGTGATGGGTTCGCCAGAGACACACACCAGTCCAGCCTCAATCCACTGCTGGACCTGAGACCGGGAGTATTCGGTGTGCAAACTGACCTGTTGATCCAGACGGCCTTTTTCAGCCGTGAAAAGGTGGGTGTCCACTCAGGCTTCCCGGATTTCCTGAGGGGTGATGTGGTAACGGGTGCTGCACCAGTCGCACACCACTTCCTGACCGCCTGCATCGATCATTTCCTGACGCTCTTCCTGAGAAAAGTACTGCAAGCTGTCGAGGGCTTTCTCTCTGGAGCAGCGGCACTGCAAGCGCACAGGAAGGGGATCCTCGACCTGCACAAAGCCCAGACCTTCAGTGGCCCGTTCAATGACTTCCAGCAGACTGCGGCCACGCAAAGCCTCTGTGACGGACCCCAGACCCTGAATGTTTTGCTCCAGTTGTTGCAGGGTGGCCTCACTGGCTCCGGGCATCACCTGAATCAACAGGCCTCCGGCGGTGTGCACTTTGCCCCCTTCCAGATAAACCCCGAGCAACAGGGCACTGGGCACCTGTTCGCTTTTCACAAGGTAGTAGGTGAGGTCATCGGCAATCTCACCACTGACCAGCGTGGTGGTGGAGGTGTAAGGGTCGGTGTTCTCCAGCAAACGCATCACGGCCACATCGCCGTCGTTGCCGACCAGACCGCCCACATCCAGTTTTCCGTCGGTTTCTCTGGGGGGAAGGTCTGCGTGGGGATTGGCCACATAGCCACGAACGCTGCCATCGGTGCTGCCTTCGGCGAGCAGATAACCGATGGGACCCCCTCCCTGAATGCGCAGGGTGACCCGGCTTTTTTCGTGCTTGCTGATGACCTGCGCAAACAGGGCAGCTCCGGTGATGAGCCTCCCGAGGGCAGCAGTGGCGGTGGAAGACAGGTTGTGCCGGTCTCTGGACTCTTGAACAATTTCGGTGGTGTGGGCGGCCAGCACGCGCAAAGTGCCTTCGGCGGCCGTGCCCTTGATCAGATACGAACTCACTCCAGAATTTTACGGGAAAAACGGAAAGCGCGGGGTAGATAAAGTTACTTTGGTGGAATGCAGAAGGCTAAAGGCCAAGGCAACTTCAAACCTCTGGCTTTTGCTTGGAGGGCGAGGCACGCCTCGCCCCTACGGTGGTGGTAACGGGTTTCCTGCCTTCTGCCTTCTGCCTTCTGCCTTCTGCCTTCTGCCTTCTGCCTTCTGCCTTCTGAAACTGAAAAATCGCCTCCCTTTCGGAAGACGATTCTCTGTCCAGAGCGATCTTTACTTGGCCACCAGCACCAGCACACCCCGTCCACACAGACCATAATTGGTCCATTCTCCCCCGAGGTTCACGGTGGCGTTCAGGTCCACCTGTGAGGCACCCTCGGCCCAGTTGCAGGTGTCGGTGACGCGGTACCAGTTTTTGCCAGTTCCGGGCCATGGGAGGACGAAATTCACGTTGCCAGACCAGCCGTTGTAGGCCACATAGATGGCGTTGTTGGTGGTGGCTCCAAATTCAGTGGCGTCGATGCGGTAAGCGATGGCATGGTTGCTGGAATTGCCGAAGTATGCACTGTCTGCCACAGAACCGTCAGGTTTGAACCAGCGCAGTTGTTCCATCACGTTGCCGTTGTTGTCCACGCTGGAGTAGAAGTTGCTGGGGCGCAGGGCAGGCTGGGCTTTTCTGAAGGCAATCAGGTTCTGGGTAAAGGTTCTGAAGTTCTGCTGGTCGGTGGTGAGGGAGTAATTCAACCAGTTTCCAGAGGAATCGAGGTTGTAGGCGTTGTTGTTGCACTGTTGGGTGCGCAGGAATTCATCGCCACCGTTGAACATGGGGACCCCGGCACTCAGCATCATGAAGGCCATGCCATTGCGGGCGGCTTTTCTCTGGTCTGCAGCGATCGCCCCCTGATCCCAGCTGTGGTTGTTGTCCTCTCCCCCGTCACTGACACCGTAAGGCCATGCCTGCGTGTTGTTTTTGCCGTTGCAGGAGTACAGGTCTTTGAGGGTGAATCCGTCGTGGGCCACCATGAAGTTCACGCTGTTCCAGGGTTTGCGTCCATCGTCCTGATAGAGGTCACTGGAGCCTGCAAATCGGCTGGCCAGTTGTCCGGGGGTGATGGCTTCGATGCCCATCTGGTTCTGGTCTTTTCTAAGTGTGTCGCGGTAAATGCCGTTCCACTCGCTCCATCCAGAGGGGAAATTGCCCACCTGATAGGAGTTTCCGCCGATGGCCCAGGGTTCTGCAATCAGGTCCACGCCACTGCCTCCAGCAGCGGGTCTGGGAGGCACGTCCCGAACAATGCGGTTCAGGGCATTGTTGCTGTCCATCTTGTCGAAGTTGTAGCAACCGTGCTCGCAGGTGTTGCCCAGCACCGAGGCGAGGTCAAAACGGAAACCATCCACTCCGAGTTCATCGCGCCAGTATTTCAGGGAGTCCACAATCAGGTTCTGGGCGATGGGGTTTCTGGTGTTGTAGTTGTGCCCGATGCCGGTGTTGTCCCAAAAGTTCTGTTTGTCGGCAGTCAGGGAGTAGTAAGTGGGGTTGTCGAGTCCACGGAAGCTGTAGATGGTGGCGGTGTTGCTGGTGCCCCAGGTTCCGCCTTCTGCAGTGTGGTTGTACACCACATCGATGTACACTTTGATGCCCCGGTCGTGGAAGGCTTTGACCATGGCTTTGAATTCTCTGGTGGGGCCTCCAGCCGTCTTGTCGCAACTGTAACGGCGGTCTGGTGCAAAGTAATTGACGGTCATGTAGCCCCAGTAGTTGTCCCCGTTGGTGCTGGTGGCGGATTTTCCAGAGGCTGCGTCGGTGACATCGTTGCTGTCGTTGTCGGTTTCCTGCACCGGGAGAAATTCCACGGCAGTCACCCCGAGGCTCTGGAGGTAAGCAGCTTTCTGGGCTGCACCTGAGTAGGTTCCCGCGCAACTGGTGATGCTGCTGTCTCCTCGGGTCAGGCCGCGCAGGTGCACTTCGTAAACCACATCGTCTTTCTGGGCTCGGGTGGGTTTGGTGCCGTAGGTGGTGGTGTCTGTTCTGAGCACGATGCCTTTGGGAGCCACGTTGCCAGAGTCGGTGTTGCGATAGGTGGGCCCTGAAGCGTAGGCAAAGCCAGTGTAGTTCCCAGAGGTGGGGCTGGTGGGATCGTGGGACACTTCCAGAGCGTAAGGATCCAGCAAAAGTTTGTTGGGATTGAAGCGATTGCCGTTTGCGTCCACATCGCTGATGAATCCAAGGCTGCTGCCTTTGGTCCAGCTTGCATTGTAGGTCCAGTTGGGCCCCCATGCACGGTAGCCGTAGTACACCGTGGAAATGCCTGCACCGGTCAGACTGGAGACCGGCACAGTCACCCGCCAGATGTTGGTGGCTGCATCTTTGGTGAGCGTGTATTTGAGTTTTTCTGCAGTTCCGGCAGCCTGTGCGTACAGGTAAACTTCAATGCGGGTGGCCTGAGAGGAGTACACCCTGAAGGTGACGTGGGTGGTGCCCGTCACGGTGCCTGTGGAATCGGTGTAACGTGCGCCCAGAGCGGTTGCACTGAGGGCTTGCTGTCCCACTTCTGTATTTTCTGCGGGGTCTTGAAGGTCTTGCTGAACAGGAACCTGCGTTCCGCAGGCAGCGAGGGCAAGCATCAGGGTGAATCCGAGAATGGTTTTGCGCATGGTGACTCCTGAGGCACAAAAGCCTCTTGCCCCGCAACACGGGACAGAAAAGACCATCAAAGGAAAAAGCAGGCTGCAAAGCAGCGTCCTTTGAACACAGGGCATGAATCGACTGCACCACTCTGGTGGTGGGTCTGGTTGTTTGAGTAACCAAATGCTAACACTTTCCAGAGGCAATGCCAACACGAACAATGGCAAAATTGGAATCAATTCCAAAATTTGTCTAGACATAAATCACAGGAATCTTACAAACCATGATCCAAAATTCCCATTGACAAGATTTTATGAGATTCAATCGGTTTTTTGATCTCTGCTTTCGCAAAATAGCGTTTGAAAAGAGCATTTCTCGATCCAGAATTTCTCAGAAAACCATACTTTTTTCATTTTTTGCCCTCGAGAGCCATTTCATTGTCCAAGTTCGTTTTGAATCAAAGAGAGAGACAGGTGGCTGTTGTCGCCCTGCAACTTGTATAAACACTGTTTGGGTGCCCATTAAAAAGAACGATGTATCGCAAGAAACCTCCACCCATGACAGGTGGAGGCCAGCATCCAACCCGGATCAAAGGTGGGTGGGAATGCTCTGGGGAAATTTGAAAAAATTCTCTGGGTCGTATTGCTTCTTGACCGCCACCAGACGGGGCAGGTTCTCGGCGTAGTAAGCCTTCAGGTAATCCTTGATGTAGTGGTCCACGTAATTCACGTAGGCACCGACTGTGTAAGGAAGCATGGCCACACGGAATTCCTCGGCCCAAGCAATGGTTTTTGCACCGTCCTGAGGGGCCGTCCAGTACGCATCAAACTGGATCACAAATTTGGCATCCCGGTAATACATGGCGGTGGCATCTTTCGCCACCCGACCGACTGCACCCCCTCCACCCAACAACTGCACCATCGAAGGTTGGCTGGGCAGACTGGACAGCAAGGGTACCTCGTCCAGATGCTTTTTCATGAGTGAAATGGCTTCCATCGGCAGAATCTGGTTCACCACCCCAGAGGTGCTCTTGAAAATCTGCTGGTCGGTGTGTGGGTTGATGTTCCACATGGGATTCACTGGATTGACCCCCAGCATGACTCGGGTGGCCATCAGGGAAGGCAAAGTCTGGATGTTGATGGAAATGGGTGGCACCTGCAACATTGGGGCCAGCAATTCCTGAATGAGCGGAAGTTGAGCATCGCTGTCCGGGGTGTACTGGCCGTACAGTTTGACGATTTTGGGAGCCTGCTGGGAAACCGTGTGTGGCACAGCAAGCATCAGGATGCTGGAGATGCTGTCATCGGTGGTGGGAGCCCAGTGCTGGAAAGCGTCTACAACAGCTTCAAAGGTCTCCCAGAGGTAATTCACCTCGAACAGCACCACATTGCCCACCGGATGCACTTTGAAGGTGAATTCCGTGGCGATCCCGAAATTGCCCCCTCCTCCACCCCGGCACGCCCAGAACAGATCGGGGTTTTCGGTTTCGCTGGCGGTCAAAAGGTTGCCCTGGGCATCCACAATTTTGACCTCAAGCAGGTTGTCACACATCAAGCCCCACTTGCGGGACGTGACCCCAAATCCACCCCCGAGGGTCAAACCTGCCAGTCCCACCGATGCCCCGGTTGCCCCCGGCAAGGTGACCCCCACCTCTCCGAGGTCTTCAAACATGTCCACCATGGCGATGCCTGCACCAATGCGGGCCACCCCTGCATCGCTGGACACCCGCACAAAGTTGATGTCCGAGACATCAATGATCACCCCTCCTTTCACCAGAGAGGAGTACGCCTCGTAATTGTGGCGTCCGGCACGCACACGGAAAGGAAGATGGTTCTCACGCACATAACGGATGGCGTTTTGCACATCTTCGGAATCCTGACAGAACACCACCGTGATCGGCTCTTGACGGTCATACGGTGCCCATGCAGCAAAACCTTCTCGGGCCTCATTCCATCCGGGGTCTCTGGGGGTCAAGATGCGTCCGGTCAACTGCGCTTTCTGGGTCAAGGGCTGGGTCATGAATGGCCTTTCCGCACCCATCTTCATCCGAGGACGGTGCTTGCACGTGAAAATGCGAATTCAAAAAGAGATGTGCTGCAAGTGTATACCCTGTGTTCGCACGCCACATCCATGATTTAAGAACAAAAATTTAAGGGGTTTCAGGTATTCAAAAACAGCCAGGGTTGCTCTGGCTGTTTCAAGATGGGCAGGATGGGCATTTCAGGGTTGTCCTGAGCCCTGTTGTTCCATTTCCTTCATCTTGTCCCTCAGGCTCTTGGGACGCATGTCGGTCCAGACCTCTGCAATGTGCCGCAGACACTCTGGCTTTGGTCCATGAAAGCCGGTGTCCGTCCAGCCCAGAGGGATTTCACGTTCTGCTGGCCAGATGCTGTACTGCTCCTCGTGGTTCACCACCACCATGTAAAGGGTCTGGTCTTCTTTTTCATACATACAGGGTTCTCCTTGATGGCCCCATCATAAAAAGAGCAAAAGAAGACTTCCTCAGGGAAATCCCCATCAGGCGTGGTGCGCGATCCAGACCCCTCTGGCCATGAAGGCATGCGCTTCAAACTTTGCTTTCAGACCGGCTTTCTGAAAAGCCTGCTGCATCTCAGCAGGTGAAAACAACCCAAGCACATGCTCCTCCTGATGCACATCAATACCTTGCGGCGTCCCGATCATGTAATGGAATTTGATGATGCTCTGGTTGCCCCTGCGTTCGGGGATGTGCATGCGGCACACCTTGATGTCGCGCAGCATCACTTCACGCACATGCACTGCTGGAGGGTCCACCACGAATTCCTGAGGGGTGAGCCACGGTTCCACCAGAACCACCCCATTGGGAGCCAGATGCTTTTTGAAATTGTTCAGGGTGGCCTGCAACCGTTCCAGCGTTTGCACATACCCGATGCTGCTGAACAGACACAGGATCACATCGTATTTCTGACCCAGCTCAAAATCGGCAAGGTCACCGACAAACACTTTCGCTCTGGGGGCATTCTGGCGGGCGATGTCCACCATGTTGGGGTCCAGATCAAAAGCCTCAGCCTGAAAATCCGTGAAGAATTTGAGGTGTCCTCCGGTTCCACAAGCCCCTTCCAGCAGGCGTTTTCCACCATTGCCATGCTGCCGAATGAGCTTCTGAACCAGAAAAGCCTCGGTGTGGTAGTCCTTGAAACTGTGGATGGCGTCGTAGAACTGGGCGGTTTTGGAGTACATCAGGGAACAGTATAAGGCCGAGAGCCGAGAGCCGAGAGCATGTTGCTGTGCGTCCAGAAAACCATCAAGGGGAACTGTAGGGGCGCAGCGTGCTGCGCCCTGCTCGCTTTAGCAAAAGCTTTTTTGCCCTCAGCCCTCGGCAGGCGCAGCCTTCTTACACCACTTCCAGAGCCCTTGGCCGATACGCCACAGCTTCTGCCACATGCACCTGCTGGATGTCTTCGCTGCTTGCAAGGTCTGCGATGGTGCGGGCCACCCTCAGGAGGCGATCATAACCGCGTCCGGTCAGAGAGAGTTGCTGGCTGACAGCCATCAGGAAACTGGAGGCCGCTTCGGACATTCGGGTGACTTCGCGGAGTTTCTGACCCACCAGAGTGGCATTTCGCATGCCCTGACGTTGCTGCATGAGGGACCGGGCTCTGGCGATGCGTTCACGGACCACCAAAGTTTTTTCACCTTCTGGAGCACGGTTGAGTTCTTCGATGGTCAGTCTGGGCACCGTCACGACCAGATCGATGCGGTCCAGCAAGGGGCCAGAGATGCGGGACATGTAGCGGGAGCGCTCTGCTGGCGTGCAGGTGCAGGGTTTTTCGGAGTCTCCAGCCCATCCGCAGGGGCAGGGGTTCATGGCAGCAATCAGTTGAAAACGGGCTGGATAGGTGACGCTGGCTCTGGCACGGGAAATTTGCACGATGCCGTCTTCCAGAGGTTGCCGGAGGGTTTCGAGGCTCTTGCGGTTGAACTCGGGGAACTCGTCCAGAAAGAGCAGGCCGTAATGGGCAAGGCTGACTTCACCGGGCTTGGGGATGCTACCCCCCCCAATCAAACCTGCATCGCTGACGGTGTGGTGCGGGGCACGGAAGGGGGGTCGGGTGATGAGGCCTCTGGCCCCGAGTTGACCTGCTGCACTGTGAATCCGGGTGACTTCCAATGCCTCTTCATCGGTCAGGGGGGGAAGCAAACTGGCTGAGCGTCTGGACAGCATGGTTTTGCCACTGCCGGGACTGCCGACCATCAGGAGGTTGTGCCCTCCGGCAATCGCAATTTCAAGGGTCCGTTTGGCCTGCGTCTGGCCTTTGATGTCACTGATGCACAAAAGCGCCTGTTCCAGAGGTTCCGGCTCAGGTCTGGGGGTGGCTTCCAGAGGTTTCTGACCGTTCAGGTGCTGGACGGCTTCCAGCAAGGTGTGGGGGGCGTAAACCTCCAGATCGTCCAGAATTGCAGCCTCTGGGGCATTCAGGTAGGGAAGCATCACTTTTTTGCCCATCTGCCTTGCCAACAGGGCCATGTTGATCATGCCGGGCACCGACCTGAGGCTGCCATCAAGGGCCAATTCTCCGGCCACCAGATAGTCCTGCAAGGCATTCTGGGGCAGCAATCCCTGCGCCATCAAAAGCCCGAGGGCCATCGGAAGGTCAAACAGGGGGCCTTCTTTGCGAAGGTCTGCGGGGGCCAGATTAACTGTGATTCTAGAAATCGGGAAAGATAATCCACTGTTGCGGATGGCTGCGCGGATGCGCTCTCTGGACTCGGAGACCGCCTGATCCGGCAACCCCACCAGATTGAAGGCAGGGAGGCCCGAGGACACGTCGGTTTCCACGGTCACCAGAAGGGCATCCACACCCATCAAAGAAACACTGCTCACCTGGGCTAACATGCCCACATTGTAAGCACGACGTTCAGCGGAATGCGGTGAGCGTGCCGTCCATGAACGCCACGTAAAGGGTGGAATCGGTGAGCAGGGGGGTGGCCTGAATGCCGCTCGGGCTTTTGATCTTCCAGACCAAATCTCCGGTTTTTTCGTTTAAGGCAAGCAGGTCTCCATCTTCACTGCAAACGTAAACCACCCCAGAGGACACCACCGGACTGGCAGTGATTCGGGAACCGACGGAGCAGGTCCATAGGTCATCGCCCGTGTGCAAATCCAGGGCATACAACTGACCCGCCCATGAGCCCATGTACACCCTTCCCTGATGGACCGCCGGGCTGCACCAGACTTCGCCTTCCAGATCGTAGGTCCATTCGAGGACATCCTCGGGGTTGGGCATGTACCTGCCGTTTTGCAAGGTCAGTTTGAGGGCGTGCAGTTCACCTTCCCAGGTGGGAACGAGCAGCATCAGTTGGTCCCGAGAAATGGGCGCAGCCACCGGAGTGGCGTGAACACTGCTGAGTTGCAGCTTCCAGAGCGATTTTCCGGTGCTGGCGTCCAGTCCATACACCCAGCCTTCTTCATCGGCGAGCATGACCGTGCTGGCCCAGATGGTGGGGCTTCCGGCCAGAGGGCTCTGGGTTTTGAAGGCCCATTTCATTTCTCCGGTTTTGTGGTGCAGGGCATGCAGGTGGCCGTCTCTGGCAGCCACAAAGTACAGGTCTCCGAAACGGGTGGGCGCAGTGGTGATTTCACTGCGGGCCTGATGCCGCCAGTGCTCGATGCCGGTTCGCACATCCACCGAACGGACCACCCCATCCCATGAGCCGTACACCAGTCGGTCCCCTTCAAGGGTGACGGGTGCAGTGACTTCGTCTCTGGCGCTGTAT
The DNA here is from genome assembly GCF_000745915.1 of Deinococcus misasensis DSM 22328. Classification (NCBI taxonomy): domain Bacteria; kingdom Thermotogati; phylum Deinococcota; class Deinococci; order Deinococcales; family Deinococcaceae; genus Deinococcus; species Deinococcus misasensis. The sequence goes on along the minus strand of NZ_JQKG01000011.1, from coordinate 80,501 downwards.
TCGGCATGCTTGCGACCCGTGTGTTCGTACACAGCGACGGTGCCTTTTCGGGTGCCCACCGCAATGAAATCCCGGTCTCCGATGACCGCTGAAGGCCATGACACATCCGTTCCCAATCGAACCGACCAGAGCGATTTCAGGGGCCGGGTGAAGGTGGGACCGCCGGGATGGTACCCTGCCCGGGCAAGTCCGCCACGGTACTGTCCGGGGATGGTGTTCCGAAGCAGGCAGTCTCTGGCCTCTTCAATGACCGAGATGGCCGCAGAACCGCTCATGGGCCGTTTCTTGTGGTCTTTTTCCAGAAACTTGAGGACCGCTTCCGCCAGAGGCTCTGGAACCGCAGGGTTCACTTCACTGGGATGGACAGGAGGTTCGTAAACGTGCTGGTAGAGCACGGCCTGATCGTTGTCTCCCTCGAACGGCACCTGTCCGGTCAGGGCACGGTACATGACCGCCCCAAAAGCGTAAATGTCGCTGTGCGGTCCGACCACCCCTCCTCTGGCCTGCTCAGGGGCCATGTAATGGGGCGTCCCGAGCGTATACCCGGTGCGGGTGAGGTCGCGGGTCACATCCTGCGAGGCATACACCAGACCAAAATCCATGATGCGAGGCAAACCATCTGCCCCAAACAGGATGTTGTGTGGGGTGAGGTCCCGGTGAATCATGCCCCGTTCGTGCATGTATTCCAGACCGTACAGCACGGCTCTGGACACCCGAAAAAACCGTTCGAAGGACTCGGGGGTGCCTTCCAGAGGACCCACTTCGTGGAAAGCCCCCCCATTCAGGAGTTGCATGGTGAAAAACAACCTGCGGTCTTCGGTGTGCCCGAGGTCGTAAATGGTCACCACATTGGGATGGATCAGCTTGGCCAGCGTGCGGATTTCCCGTTCAAAGCGGTGCCGGTCTGCGGGAATCACGTAATCGTGCAGCACCTTGACGGCCACCTCACGCCCGAGGTGGTGGTCCAGCGCACGGTAAACCAGAGCACTGCCACCCTCTCCGATGCATGCCTGTAGTTGGTAACGGTCAGGGAGGTGAATGGACTCCACCACAACACTATATAAAAAGGAACGCACAGGTGTGCGTTCTCTGGGTTTCACTTTGAGGTTGCAGATGTTGCAGGAGACTGAAGGCCAACCCTGACAGCTTCGTTCAAAGGTCAGTACAGGGTCTTGGTGAACGTGTCATCGGAAGGGGTGACGGTGCCCTTGCCTCCAGACTGGTCGTATTTGCTGCTGGCATTCATGACGGTGGTGGCTCGGGTCAGGTCCTGACTTGCGGTCACCCCCATGCTGCTGTTCACCGGGAAACTGCGGGTCCAGAAGTACCAGCGTGGGGCCACCGAGTGCTTGCGTGCCACCCCCTGAGCCACGTTCCAGTCAAAGATGTAATCGGGGAACACTTCGGTGCGGGAGACCGATTTGATCATGGGTTCGTTGTTGTCTCCGCCCAGATCGTTGACCCGAGAACTCTTGATCCACTCGAAGACCACGCCGCTTTGCTTGAGGATGGGCACAAGCCTTCTGGCCCGAGCAGCAGGATGGGCATCTGGCGAGAGGTAACTGTAACTCTGGCCCGAGTCAGCGCTGGGTGGGCTCCAGTAGGGATCTGCGAACACCACCCGGCGTGGTTTTTTGCTGTTGGGGAAACTGGTGTCGTTGTAGAGGTTCCAGCTTGCGGCCAGAACCATCTGACTTCCCAGAGAGTGCCCGACAAATCGAACTTCAGAGCCTGTGAATTGGGCCATGGCAGCCTTGTAATCCAGAGCGAACTGGTCTCCTGCGGGGCGGGTCAGGCTGCCGGTGGTGTTGAAGGTGCCATCGGCCTTGCGGAAACGCATGTTCACGTTGGGGTAGGTGGTGGTCCAGATTTTGGCCTGTGCTGCGTAGGGTTTGCCCAGCACGCCATCGTCATCGGCGAGTTGGGTCCACTGGTAGATGCCGACATTCCAACCTGCCTGAATCCATGCATCGGCCACATTGAGGTTGCCTTCGGAGAAGAACAGGTCTTCCCGTCCGTTGCTCTGCAATGTGGTGCCAATGCGTCCAGAGGCGGTCAGACCATTGTTCCAGCCGTGCACGTAAATGATGGTGGGTTTGGAGGGATCGAAGTAACCGGGAATGGCGGCCCCATCTGCTCTGGCTTTGCAGCCCACCCCTCCCCTGTCGGTGCTTTCTGAGGGGCTGTACCAGTAAAGGCCCACATTCAAAACAGAGCTGTTGTAGCCGGTGTCCAGTTGGGTCGGACAGGCTGCTGCCAGAGGTGAAATGCCTGAGGCGTCATCGATGTTGAATTGCAAGTGGTTGCCCCAGTCCTGCTCGGAAACCGCTTGTTGCTGTGGGGCTGAATTGCCGCAGGACGCCAGAATCAGGGTGGTGGTGCCAAGAACAACAGACATCAGGGAACGTTTCAGGTGCATGCAAACCTCCAGCCACCAAGGGGTGGCTTCACAAAACCCGAAGCAACAAATTCTGGGTCAAAAAACAAATCCCAGAGCAGGATTCTCGGGTAAACTTGATTGATGTAACAGGATTGAAATGAATATATCGGGTTCAAATTATTCAATCAAGGGAATCTGTATAGACAAGTCCTCGGATGAAGATCTGTTTTCTGGAACACATTTTTTCTTTTCTTGCCCCGGCCACTTTCTTAAAATTTTGAACTCTGGCTCCGAAAAACTTGCATATTCCCTGAAATCCAGCAAACCTTCAACTGTTTTGAACTGCGTCCAGAAAAAACATTTGTTTGCAGATGGGTTTCGCAACCCCATTCCAGCTTTCCCGAAATGCTACAGACAGCCTTCATGCAGGGCTCTCAGAATGGGGTCATGGTTCCGATGTGGTTGCAAGCAGGATTGTGGGGTTTGCTGTCAGGATCTGCACTGCTTGTCGGTGCAGTGTTGGGTTATTTCACACGCATTCCGCAACGTGTGGTGGCGGCCATCATGGCTTTTGGCAGTGGCGTGCTCATTTCAGCCCTCTCGTTTGAATTGATGGAAGAATCTTTTGAAAAAGGAGGTTTTCTGGCCACCGCTGCAGGTTTTCTGGCAGGCGCAGTGATTTTCACCTTTGCCAACCAGAGGCTTGCCCAGAGCGGAGCCAAACACCGCAAACGCACCGACAAACAACCCTCCGAAAAGGAAAATGCGGGCAGTGGAATGGCCATCGCTGTGGGGGCCCTGATTGATGGAATTCCCGAGTCCATCGTGATCGGCCTGAGCCTTTTGGAAGGTGGAAAAGTCAGTCTGGTGGCCGTGATTGCCATCTTTCTGTCCAACATCCCGGAAAGCCTTTCCAGCAGCACCGGAATGAAACAAGCCGGACGTTCCAGAGCTTACGTTTTTGGCATCTGGGGAGCCATCGCCCTGATCTCTGGCATTGCAGCTTTGCTGGGTTACAGTGTCTTTCAGCATTTTTCCAACGAAGTGATCGCAGCCACCACAGCCATTGCTGCAGGTGGCATTCTGGCGATGCTGGTGGAAACCATGATTCCGGAGGCTTTCGAGGTGGTCCACGATTACTCTGGCCTGTTCACGGTGCTGGGCTTTCTGTGCTCTTTTGTGCTCTCCAAACTGGGGTGAAGCACTGCAGCCAAGACAGAGCCGAGAGCCGAGAGCCGAGAGCCGAGAGCCGAGAGCCGAGAGCAACGTGCCATACACAAAAAACATTGTCAAGGGAGATCTTTAGGGGTGCAGCGGGCAAGTTCACCAAGTTGCGGTGAACTGTTCTGCACAAGACAGCGTGCTGCGCCCAGCGCAGACCTCCTAAACTTAAAAACTCCCTTGCACAGTTGCAAGGGAGTCCAACATTCAGTCGAGATTTCCAATTCCAAATCCAGCCCTCGGCCCTCGGCTCTGGGCCCTCGGCAGCTTAAGGCAGGGGGAAACGGCTGGCGAACCCATGCACTTCTTGCTGCACGTCTTCGCCTTTCAGGGCACGGTCAATCAGGGAAGCGATGGTGGCCATGTCGCTTTCTTTCATGCCACGGGTGGTGACGGCAGGGGTTCCGATGCGGATGCCGCCCCCGTGCATGATTTTCTCGGTGTCGTAAGGGAGGGTGGATTTGGAGATGGTGATGTGGTTGGCGTCCAGCAGTTTGGTGGCTTTGGTGCCGTTGATGCCCAGAGGACGCAGGTCCAGAATGAAGAGGTGGTTGTCGGTGCCACCACTGACCACACGGTAGCCACGCTTCACAAATTCACCGGCAAGGGCCTGTGCGTTTTTGATGACCTGCACGCCGTAAGCTTTGAACTCGGGTTGCAGGGCTTCGTAGAAGGCCACAGCCTTGGCAGCAATCACGTGCTCCAGAGGGCCACCCTGATAACCAGGGAACACAGCACGGTCGATTTTGGCACCAAGTTCTGCGTCACGGCTGAAGATCACACCACCACGGGGACCCCGCAGGGTTTTGTGTGTGGTAGAGGTGACCACGTGGGCGTAAGGGGTGGGGTTGGGGTGCAGTCCCGCAGCCACGAGTCCAGCGATGTGGGCGATGTCACAGAACAGGTAAGCCCCAACTTCTTCTGCAATTTTGCCGAAAGCTTCGAAGTCGATGATGCGGGAGTAAGCGCTGGCCCCGGCGATGATCATTCTGGGTTTGTGCTCCAGAGCCAGACGGCGCACTTCTTCCATGTCGATCAGTTCGGTGTTGGGGTCCACTTTGTAAGCGACCATGGTGTAGCTCAGGCCGGAGAAGTTGGCCTTGTTGCCGTGGGTCAGGTGTCCGCCGTGGGAGAGGTCCATGCCCAGCACGGTGTCCCCTTCTTGCAGGAGGGCTTTGTACACGGCAAGGTTGGCACTGGAGCCAGAGTGGGGTTGCACATTGGCCCATTCGGCACCGAACAGTTCTTTGATGCGGTCGATGGCCAGTTGTTCCACCTGGTCCACGACTTCACAGCCACCGTACCAGCGCTTGCCGGGGTAGCCTTCGGCGTATTTGTTGGTGAGCACGCTTCCGGCAGCTTCGCGCACTGCAGCAGAGGTGAAGTTTTCTGAGGCGATCAGTTCCAGCCCGTGGATCTGTCTCTGACGTTCCTGCTCGATCAGTTCAAAAATCTTGGTGTCTTTTACGGTGGTCTGCGTCATGTTTCAATGCTAACATGAAATAATCGTATAATCGTATACCGTCTAGACCTCAAAATGGGTGTTATCGGCCAAATCTCGCTTTTTGCCTGTGTTGTTACCCTTCCAGTTTAACCAGAGCACCCTCCAAAGTGCATCACATGTCCAGAAGGTGATCTCACGTACAATGTCTTGTGTATAGCGTGACAACCAGCAGCCAAACCCCCTGCTCTGGTTCCGTTTTTTCCATTTGCAACACACGTTATATCCAAAGAAAGGTTTAACATGGGCTTATTTGATCTTTTCCGTGGCGACAAAGGAGAAACCATGACCCCCCATCTGGCTTTTGCAGTGGCCATGATTTACATGATGGCTGCCGACGGCGAATTCCAGAACGAAGAAGTGGGCCACCTGTTGTCTGTGCTGGGCGGAGAATCTTCCAACGGCACCATCAGCGTGGGCTACAACAACAAACAACTGCTGGACCGGGCCTTCAAATATGCCCAGAAACACAGCTTGCAAGACTTCATTCAGCAAGCTGCCCCCATCCTGACCGACGCACAGAAAATCTGCATCCTCACCAACCTCGCAGATTCTTTGCTCGCAGACGGCAAAGTGCACCCCTCAGAGCAACGCATGTTCGATTACATTTTGGCTGGCTTTGGGGTCAGTGAGCAGATTTTCCGCCCTTACTTTCAGGTGCTGGCCATCAAGAACGACCGCACGGTTTTCACCAACCAGAGCCACCCTTACAACAGCCCACAGCACAGTGTGGACCTCAGCAAAATGAACTGAACCCCTTTCAGGCAAGCCAGAACATCACAGCACTTCAGGCAAACCCGGATAACCAAACAACACCCGGATCTTGTGGCAGGGAACATCCCATCCCTGCCGCATTGTCTTGTAGATGGACCATGCTTCTTCCCTCTCTCTGAGGGGAATGCCTGCACGCTCCAACTCCTGCCATGCATGTGCAAAATGCACTTCTCTGGCCTGTTCTACCTTTTCGGGGGTGACAACCACAGGCATGAACTTTTGAGCAAGGGTCTCAAAATAACCCCGGGTCAAACGCTCGGTTCCCGCCGTCACCAGACCATTTGCCAGACTGTTGTGCTCCTCTGGTGCCAGCATGGACCTGCAAAGGGTGGTGAGTTCCAGCACATGGGTCAGGGCCACAGGCAAAGCCATGTCATCTGGTTCATGGAAGTAATTCAAGAGGGTGTATTGCTGCTCGGCCATGAGGACCTCTGAAAGGGTGGTGCCGATGCCCGCCAACCAGTTTTTCAGTTCGTCCACACAGTCTGCCTGTACAGCTGTTCGGACCACATGGGCCGCATTCATGCCGTCGGACTTCCCGAGAAACCGGTGGATCTCGTAAGCCAGAGCCGTCACCCGACCCAGAGCCGCATAAAACGACAGCAGATAGGTCACCGCCACACTGATCAGGATGAACCCGCTTCCCGCAGCCACCACCGTCACCATGCGCATGATGCCGTCTTTGGGAACAATGTCTCCCACACCCAGCGTCGTCACACTGTATCCACTCACGTAAAAAGCCGTGACCCATCTGGACGGGGGCTCATCGACATAATAAAAGCGGTCCACACAGGGATAAAAAACCAGCGCAAAGCCCAGCCACAACAACAGAGCCCAGCCCACCACCGTCAAGACCACCAGCAAGGGTCCCAACCGTGAAAGGCGTCGACGTGCCCCTTTGGTGCCTGCACGGTTCCAGTGTCGCCAGACCTTCCAGATCAAATGGTGCGAATTCTGGGTGAATGGGCCAGAGAGGCCTCTGGGAATGAACACCGTGGCAAAAACGTCCCATGCCAGCAACACCAGCAGCACCAGACCCAGAATTGTAAAAGTCATGTCCATTGTTTTTCAGTGTCTCATGCAGCAGATCCGGGAAACAGTGGGGATCTCGCAAACCCCAAAAATGAACAATCGAGCAAGGATGTCACGCAAACCGTTTGATGGTCTGGCAAGGGCAAGCGTGAAAATGTCTCTCCAAATTCCGTGCGAGCCCTCCCATTCAACCCGCCAAAACCCGCCCCAGCCCGCCATTAAGCCACATGGCCTATTACGCCTGATTCATAAACACCTACCATGACTTACATGAATCTGGAAACGTTTATTGTCGAAGCCAAAGCACACACTTATGTTGGCAACAGCAGAAAGAGCCTGTCCTACCGCCCGAGTTCACAGGACCTGCAACACCACAATGGCGATTTTTCTTACCTCGACAGTTGCTTTGGAGGACGCGATTTCATTGGACAGGAAGTGGTCTACCACCGCAAAAACCCATTGTGGGCCATGAATTACTACGGACGCATCATCAAACCGGACCTGATCACCCCAGCCGAAGTCAGCACCATCCTGAAAGTGGCCCTCTCTGAACAGTATCAAGAGGGCCGTTTTCTGGGCGGATTCAAATGCCACCACCTCTGGGGGCTTTACATCGACACCAACTCTGGGGGGCATGAGTGCTTCACCGGTTACGAGTGGATCGAGGTGCAAGGGGTCAAGGCTTATGAATTGCATTATCACGGAGGCCTGATCCGTCAGGAGTGAGGGCACCTAGAATCCATCCGTTCACTTTCCAGCACCATGTTTCCAGCCTCCATCAATCTGTTTTTTTGTTCCGCCTTCTGCTTTCTGCCTTCCGCCTTCTCCACCATCGGTTTACCTTCTCACCTGTGGGGTCTATACTGTTCTGTGCGTTTTTCATGCCCCTGCACAGTGCAGGACCAGAGCAGAAAAGCATGGGAGGTCACCGATGCAAGAGATTCTTGATAAGTTAGCGGCCCTCCGGGAGTATCTTTGACATTCCCGCGAAGGAACGCCGTTTAAGGGAGCTGGAACACGAACTCTCCAACCCCGAGTTGTGGAACGACCAGAACCGCGCCCGTCAGGTCACGCAGGAGTCCAACGCCCTGCGCAAACTGACCACCACCTACAATAGCCTGAAAAGCGATGCTGAGGGCCTCAGTGAAATGCTGGAAATGGCTTCATCTGAGGAACTGGAGATGCTCAAAGAAGAAGTGGTCAGCGTGGAACAACGCGTGGACGACCTCTACAAAGAGACCCTCTTCACCATGAAGCACGCCGACACCCCTGCCATCGTGAAAGTCAAATCCGGTGCAGGTGGAACGGAGTCCATGGACTGGGCAGGCATGCTGATGCGGATGTTCATCCGCTGGGCAGAGCGTCGCGGCTACAAAGTGGACATCCTCGACATTCAGGAAGGCGAGCAGGCTGGAATCACCAGCGCAGAATTCATCATCCGGGGCGAAAAAGCCTACGGCATGATGGCCCCCGAGAACGGGGTGCACCGTCTGGTGCGGGTCTCCCCTTTCGACAGCAACAACCGCCGCCACACCAGTTTCGCTTCGGTGGAAGTGGTGCCGGAGGTCCCCGAAGAAGAGATCAACATCGTGATTCCCGACAGTGAAGTCCGGGTGGATGTGTACCGTTCTCAGGGTGCCGGAGGTCAGGGCGTGAACACCACCGACTCTGCCGTTCGTGTGACCCACTTGCCCACGGGAACCATTGTGGCCATTCAGGTCACCCGTTCCCAGATCAAGAACCGCGAGATGGCCTTCCAGATTCTGAAGCAGCGCCTGTACGATCAGGAGCGCAAGAAACGCGAAGAGGAAGAAGCCAAAGCCCGTGGTGAACAGCGCAAAATCGAGTGGGGCAGCCAGATCCGCTCTTATGTGATGGACAAACAGTACATCAAAGACCACCGCACAGGCCTGATGAAGCACAACCCAGACGACGTTCTGGACGGTGACCTCGACGACCTGATGTGGGCCGGACTGGAATGGTTGGCAGGCAAACGCACCGCCGACGAATCCGGCGACGACGAATAAGGTTTTTGAATGGTCAGATGCCTCTCTGGGAGACCAGAGGGGTGTTTTTTTGGCAGAAGGCTGAAGGCCAAGGCAGAAGGCTTTCTGGGGCCAGAGGTCCACACACTTGCAAAGGCCATGGCCATTTTTTCTCAATCCACATTGATCCGCGAATGTCCTTTTGCCAGTCTCAAAATTGCGTCTTATCCGCCTTCTGCTTTCTGCCTTCTGCTGTTAGGATGAATCATCATGTCTGAACAACAACTCGAAAACTTTGCTGCCATTCTGGTGCAGGTCGGTCTGGGCCTTCAAAAAGGACAGATGGTGTCCATTTCCAGCCATGTGGGTCTGGAAGATTTCACGCGCCGGGTGGTTCGGCAGGCTTACAAGGCCGGAGCGAAGTTTGTGGAGGTGGAGTACCGCGATCCAGAGTTGCAGGTGCTCCGTTTGCAGCATGCCGATCCTGAAACGCTGGAGACTGTTCCAGAGTGGTTTTACAAAGCCCGTCTGGAGTTCATTGAAAAAGGGGGGTCTTTGCTCAACCTGTCCCTGAACCGTCCGGATGTGTTCAAAGGGCAGGATCAGGAGAAAATGACCCGCATGTCACGGGCCACCTTTCCTTTTGTGAAGCCCATCCAGCAACGCATGATGTCGGATGCGGTGGCCTGGGTGGTCAGTGTGATTCCCGATCAGGAGTGGGCTTGCAAGGTGTTTCCTGAGTTGCCAGCGCAGGAAGCCCTTGAGGCGCTCTGGGAGGTGATCTTCCAGATTGTGCGTGCCGATCAGGAGGATCCTGTGCAGGTCTGGAAAGCCCATGTGAAAAGCCTGCATGCCCGCAAAAATTGGCTGAACGAACAGCGTTTCACAGCGTTGCATTTTCAAAATGCCCTGACCGATCTGACGGTGGGTCTGGCAGAAGGGCACATCTGGGCCGGAGGGTCTGGTGTGGCCCATGACCCGTTCAACACCGAATTTGTGGCCAACATCCCCACCGAAGAGGTGTTCACTTTGCCCGACTGCACCCGCATTGATGGCACTGTGACCAGCACTTTCCCTTTGAGTGTGCGCGGAACAGTCATTGACCGCTTCACCCTGACCTTCAAGGAGGGTCGGGTCACCCATGCAGAGGCCGACAACCATCAGGAAGTCTTGCAAGCCCTCCTCAGCATGGATGAGGGTGCCCTTTCTCTGGGTGAGGTGGCTCTGGTGCCCCACTCCTCGCCGATCTCGCAGTTTGGCAGACCCCTTTACCACGGGTTGTTCGATGAGAATGCCGCCAGCCACATTGCTCTGGGTGCAGGGTACCGGTTCTGCTTGCAGGGAGGTGGCGACATGACCGATGAGCAGTTCAGGGCTGCCGGAGGCAACGTCAGTCAGGTCCACGAGGATTTCATGGTTGGCTCCAAAGACATGCAGGTGACCGGCATTCGGAGCAACGGTGAACGGGTTCCCGTCATGACCGATGGTGAATGGGCTTTCGAAATCTGATCCTTGTGACACAGATTTAAATCGAAACCGCTTCTGGGGTTTCCAGAGAAAGACGGCAGGGTTCAAAATCACCCTGCCGTCTTTGTGCTTTTTGGAGGATCAGATGTGCTCTTGTCTGCCCTCTTCGCTGTACACTTTGCACACCAGAGCCCACACCACCAGCAAACTGGGCAGAAAAAGCCACTCTGGCAAAAGGTTTTGAATCAGACGGATGTGCATGGGGGGCAAACCCAGAAAGCCTTCAAGGGTGTTCATCAACCACAGAAAAAAGGGGGGCAGCGTCCAGAGCAACGCCAGAGCCAGCATGGCCGGTTGCAGGAGCGGTTTGAGGATGCCCGGATTGTTCATGGAAGTGGTTACGCTGCATTGCGGATGGAGGTTCCCAAACTCGGGGTTAACATGGGGGGGTGAATCCTCCCTCTCTTTTTGCCTCACGCATGGCCATCAACATTTTCTTTGCGGTCACGGGCATTGCTTTTGCCAACTGGGTGGTGCGCATCCCGGATGTCAAAGCCAGTTTGCAAATGTCTCCCGAGGTGCTGGGTCTGGCCCTCTTGGGTGCAGCCATTGGTTCGCTGTGCAGCATGGTCTTTGGCGGATACCTGATGGCCCGCTTTGGCAGCAAAACGGTGACCACGGTTTCTGCGATCCTGACTTGCCTGTCGGTGATCCTGCCGGGTTTCGCTGGAAATGCATGGACCCTGTTTGGAGCCCTGTTCTTTTATGGGGCTTTCAACGGCATGATGGATGTGTCCATGAACGATCAGGCTGCCCTGAACGAGAAGCAGCATGGAAAAAGCATCATGAGTTCATTTCACGGGGTGTTCAGTCTGGGTGGGGTGATCGGGTCGCTGATTGGAGGGTGGCTCAGCAAAGAGCAGGTGCCGGTGGGAGAACACCTGATGTATGTCGGTCTGGCCCTTGTGGTGGTCGTTGCGGTCACCAGCCGTTTTCTCATTCCAACTCCGCCCCATCCCGAGGAGGCACACAATGAGCCGGTGTTCATCCGTCCAGCACCGTCCCTGTGGATCATTGGCATCATGGCTTTCTGTGTGATGCTCGGAGAAGGGGGCATGGCCGACTGGAGCTCGGTGTACTTGCGGGAAAACATCGGGGCCACCGAAAGCCAGGGGGCTTTTGGGTACGCTGCCTTTTCAGGTTTGATGATGGTGGGTCGTTTTCTGGGCGATGGGTTCATCAACCGTTTTGGGGCACCCAGAGTGGTGGCGTGGGGAGGGGCCATCATGGCACTCGGGTTGTTTGTGGGTCTGGGCATCAACACCCTGCCAGCCGTGATTCTCGGTTTCGCCTGTGTGGGGCTGGGCTGTTCTGCCCTGTTTCCCTGTTTCCTGTCCAGCGCCAGTCGAAATCCAGACATGCGGCCTGCCAGTGCCATCACCGCCGTGGCAACCATGGCTTATTTTGGCTTTCTGGCCGGACCTCCCGTGCTGGGTCTGGTTGCAGGTCAGTTGGGTTTGAAGATGGCCCTGTTCATCATTGCGGCTGCTGGGCTTTTTATTCTGTTCAACCACCGCAAAGTGCAAGCCTGAGCGTTCAGGCTTGATCTTGCAGGCGTTCCAGAGCCCGCTTTTGCAGGGCTCCTGATTTTTTTTGTGTGGCTTGAACAAGCACAGCCAGAGGGCAATCCTTGCGTTCAATCAGTTCCGACCACATGGTGTTTCCCAGTTCAGGGTTTTCGTCCAGATCGGCAAGTTGAGCAAGTGCTGTGAAGTGCTCTGGAGACAGCACTTCATGTTGCTGCATGAAACGTGTGAAGGCCTGATGGCGGTAATGCTCGGGGCGGGCATTGGGTTGGCTCTGGTAATCTGCTGCAAGCTCTGCCAGCAGGGCGTTGGACAGCATGCCAAGATGCAACCAGTCTTCGGTGAAACCCATCTCAAACACGATTCGGGCGAGGTCAGTGGAGGTCATGCACGGCTCCTTTGGTGGCATTCTGCACAGCAAAGATGAAACAAAAATGGAAGGAACGATTCTGCCAGAGGATGCCACTTTTCGAACCGTTTCTGGATCAGGCTCAGTTTATCACCTTTCCAGACGGCCTGAAAACGCCACACTGCCTGACCTTGCGGTGAGGGTTCTGCCTGAGGTCAAGGCCGGGTGCATCACCCCCAACCCAATCCCTGTCATCTGATATGCTGATGACGTAATGGTGGAACTCGGTGAACAACTTCAGGTGACAGGCAAAGCATTGAAAGTCAGATTTCGCGCAGAAACCGGATTTACCATTCTCAGTGCAGACATTCAAACCGCGCAAGGCAGAGACAGCGATGCCACTCTGGTGGGCATGATGCCTCCCATTGATGCCGGAGATCCTTTCGAAGCCGATCTGCTGGTGCAAGAACACCCTGAGTACGGTTACCAGTACAAGGTGCTCAACCTGTTCCTCAAAGACGACACCACCGACATGACCGAGGAAGGCATCATGGCTTACCTGCAAGCCAAAGTGGCGGGCGTGGGTCCCAAACTGTCCAAACGCATTGTGGATTACTTCGGACAGCAGACGTTCGAAGTGATCGAACTGGACCCCGAGAAACTCTTGCAGGTGCCCGGAGTCACCCGTTCCACCATCTTGAAAGTGCAAGCTTCATGGGATGAACGGCACGGTGAACGCAAACTGATCACAGGCTTGCAGTCTCTGGGCCTCAGTGTTTCGCAAGCCCAGAGGGCCATGAAGCAGTTTGGCAGCATGGCTCTGGAGGTGCTCAAAGACGACCTGTACCACCTGACTGAGGTGGAGGGGATCGGTTTTCAAACCGCAGACCGTCTGGCCCTGGAAAAAGGCATGGAGCCCACCGATCCCAGACGCCTGATGGCTGCAGCGGTTTATGCCATGCAGCAAGCCATGCAGCAGGCCGGACACACCTATCTGCCGAAAACCAGAGCCCTGAAGGGCCTCAAGTATTACACGGGCATCAGTGAAAAACTGGCAGAAACCTCTTTGCAGGATGCTCTGGAAGCTGGGCGGATCCTGCAAGAAGGGGACCGGGTGTATTTGCCTTTCGCCCTGAAGAACGAAAAGGCGCTGGCCCATGTGGTTGCAGAATTGCTGTCTGAACCACCGGAGGCCCCGTGGCGCGTGCCCACCCGTGCCGTCAAAGACCTCAGCGAGGAGCAAGCGCGTGTGCTGGAATGGCTCACCGATCACCGTCTGGTGGTGCTCTCTGGAGGCCCGGGCACCGGAAAAAGCTACACCACCCGCAAAGTGGTGGAACTGGCGGAAAACCTCGGGCTGGAGGTGGGTCTCTGCGCTCCCACCGGCAAAGCAGCCAGACGCCTGATGGAAATGACCCTGCACCCGGCAAGCACCATCCACCGATTGCTGAGTTATGGTCCAGAGGGGTTCCGTTTTGGACAACTTGAACCCCTCCCCTACGACCTGATCATCGTGGACGAGGTCTCCATGTGTGGCGATGGCCTGATGCTGGCCTTGCTGACCGCAGTGGCTCCGGGGGCCAGAATCCTGCTGGTCGGAGACGCAGACCAGTTGCCTCCCGTGGATTATGGCATGCCCCTGTCCACGCTGACCCAGATTGCACCCACCGTCTGGCTCACCCAGATTTACCGTCAGGCGCAGGACAGTCCCATCATCCGTGCAGCCCACCAGATCAAAAGCGGAAATGTGCCAGAGTTCTCCTTCAGAGAGTTCAGGCACATTCCTGTGGAAAGCGACACCGGAGCCAGACGGGTGGCGTTGCTCGTGGATTCTCTGGGCGGACCACGAAAAGTGCAGGTCCTGACCCCCATGAAAAAAGGACCTCTGGGTGTGGTGGCCCTCAATCAGGCTTTGCAAAGCATGTTCAATCCGGGCTCTGAAGGCACACGGGTTGGGGAATACTTGCTCAGGGTCGGGGACATCGTGGTGCAAACCAAAAACGATTACAACAACGAGGTGTTCAACGGCACCCTCGGTCTGGTGATCCGCGAAGGAAGTGGCAAAGTCCAGATTGATTTTGAGGGCAACGTCGTGGAAATGTCTGGAGCAGAGGTGTACCACCTGCACCTTGGGTATGCCCTGACCGTGCACCGTTCTCAGGGCAGCGAGTGGGACACCGTGGTCGGCGTCTTGCACGACACCCACTACAACATGCTGTCCAGAGAACTCGCCTACACCGCCGTCACCCGTGCCAAAAACACCTTCGTGGCTGTGGGCACCGAAAATGCATGGCAGATTGCCTCCACCCGCAGGCGCGAAGTGCGTTACACCGGTTTGCTGGACCGCATCAAAAAAATTCTCGGGTGAAACCACCCGAGGACAAAAATCAAAGGTTTCAGCGCGGAATTTGCAGTTTCTGACCCACCCGGATCAGGTTGGGATCGGAAATGCCATTGGCTCTGGCAATTTTCATGTAGCTTTCTTTGCTGGCATCCCCGTAAAAACGCTGGGCAATCTCTGAGAGGGTGTCACCAGCTTTCACGGTGTACCACTCATCTGGGATGTTGACTGGACCAGATTTGGGTTTGCTTTGTTGCGTGCTGGCCTGCGCCTCACGGAATTTCTCTTTGGCTTTTTCCACGATCTTCAGGTCCGAGGCATCCACACTGGCGACACCTTCGGTTTCTCTGGCGATTTTTTCGGCGAGGTTGTATTCGTGCTGGCTGTCCACGGCGCCACGCAGAATCACACTGCGGCCTGTTTGCAACACATCAATGGGATCGTCTTTCAATTCCACATTGGCTTCGATGTTTCGCAGCACGGCTTTGGCAATCTGGCTGCCTTTGATGTCCTGTTGCAAATCATCCAGGTCTTGCTGGCTCTGGGATCCTGTCACGGTCTGGCTGGCTTTCACTTCCTGAGGCTGCACGGTCTGTCTGGCACGCAGCCCCGAAAGGTCCACTTGCTTGACCCCTTTGATGCCTTCCGCCACCACTTCAATGAGCTGGTGGTAGTTCTGATTGGGCACTTCACCAGAGATGCTGACGGTGCCTCCGCGTTCTTGAACATCCAGGTTCAAGGACTGCAGTCTGGGGGTCTGTTTCAATGCATCTTTGACTCTTTCTTCAGTGCTTTTGCCAAATGGCCACATGGTGTCCTCCTTAAAAATCCATTCAAACTGAACTTTTTCAGGGTAAAGGGGTTTCCAGTGAGGATGCGCAAAGGCAGATTGGGATTTCTTTAAATTGAATTCAAAAACACAAAGCAGAAAACGGTCATCAAAAAAGCCCGCCAGAGCGGGCTGAAAACCATGCATCTCAACACCAGTTCAGATTCTGACCCGTTGCCCTTGGCCGGAAAGTCCCTCGATGAAGCCCAGATCGCCCTGCAGCAAATTCCACATGGTGTCCATGGCCTTGAGGGCATTTTTTTGCATGGCATCTTTGCGGGCAGCAAACAGCAATTTGGTGAAGGGAGAAGCAATCAGGGTGAGTTCCTGTTGCATTTTGAAGAAGTCTCCCTCTGGATGGCATTCCCGCTTGATCAGCAGTTCCACCCCTTTGCTGACTTGCACAGACATCACATAGCTGCGGTGGATTTCACAGGACATCACCTGAAAGGTGCTGGTGGTGCCATCAGGGTGGGTGATGGTCCCTGTGGCCCCCTGCTTGAAGGCCCCTTTCATTTCAACCTGTGCCACATCTGGATCCCAGCGTGCCCAATAACGGGGATTGGTCCAGAGCTGCCAGATGGCTTCAACAGGGGCATTGGTGGTGGCTGCGATGGTGTTGATTTGCATGGTCTGTCCTTCCTTTGCTCAGATGGAATGGGGTTGTTTCAGTGTACGGAATAGGTTCTTTCAAGATTATGACTAAACAGAAGGGATTGCAATGCATTTTGTTCAGTAAACTTGAATTTGTTTAGTGATACTTTGTTGTGTTTTCCTTGGATTTTCTGCGTCTCTCAACAGCAAGACAACTTGTTTTCGTAACAAACCCTGTTTATCCATCCAACCTTTTGGGCCACAACCCTTTCAATTCGATGTATTTTGATGATTTGTTTAGTAAACTTTTTGGTGAAGCTGTTTTGTACCCAGTCCAAACAAGTAAAACCTGTCTAAAACCATAAGCACCTCTGGGGACTCCAGAGGTGCTTATGGGCCCTCAGATGGTCTTCAGGCCGTCAAAATCAAGGGACGCCCACCCGTAATCACCACAGTGTGCTCGAAATGGGCACTGAGGCTGCCATCCATGGTGGTCAAGGTCCAGCCGTCTTTGCGGGTTCTCACCCTGCCCCGACGACCCACACTGATCAGGGGTTCAATGGCCAAAACCAACCCTTCATGCAGGGGGTAGCGGTCTCTGGGATGGTGGTAATTCAAAACGGTGGGTTCTTCGTGGATGGTGCGTCCAACGCTGTGACCCGAGAGTTCGCGAAGGACCGTGAAACCTCTGGAGGTCACGGTGTTCTCAATGGCTTTTCCAATGACATGGATGGGATTTCCAGCGGAAGCCACCTGCATTGCTGCTTCAAAAGCCGCTTCTGCACAAGCGATCAACTTCAGGGCCTGAGGAGAAGCAGGCGGAACCGCCACCGTGATGGCTGCATCGGCAATGTAACCATTCACCACTGGGGTCACATCCAGTTTGACCACATCTCCGGCCTGCAGCGGACGTGAAGTGGGCAACCCATGGACCACATCATCGTTCACACTGATGAAAGCATGCACCGGAGCCCCATACACTTGCCTTGGAGCAGAAACCGCTCCGTGCTTCCTGAACACCTCTCCGCACAAATGGTCCAATTCCAGAGGGGTGACGCCGGGCAAGATGGCTTCTTTCATGGTCTTTAAAGCTTCTGCAACCACTTTTCCGGCGTGCTGCATGCTTTGCAAATCGTGTTCTGAGTCAATGGACATGTTTTCTCCTTCATTCATCTGGGCCAAAGGGTCAGTAGACCACATCGCGGTACAGGGACATCATGGCTTCCTGCACTCCAGAGTGACATTCCAGCAGTTCTTTTTCCATCTGCTGGAGTTCTTCGGGGGTGAACAGGGCAGCAGCAGGTTTGTCAAAAGCCTGCAGCCTCTGGATGCGGTAGGCGGTGGGCGGGTGGGTGGACTGCAGACGATAACCTTCCATCATCTCTGCACGGCGAAGGCGCTCTCCTTCTCTGGCAGGAATGTGGGACACATGCTCTTTGAAGGCCAGAAACACATCCCAGCGGTTCCGGTTGCGGATGGTGTGTTCCAGAAAACGGTAGTACACCGTGCCAAGGTGCATTTTCCTCAGGACCGAAATGGTGCTCTGGGTTCCAGCGATGGACGCAGCAGCATCGTCTGCAAAATATTCGGCCCTCTGGCTGTCTTCATAGAGGCAGGAAGCCATCACGCGGTAGTACCCCCAGAGCGGTGCTTCCATCCATGCAGCGGGCAGAGGATACATCAGGATGCCCAGAATGTTGCAGGCCCACTGGAACATGAACGACCTTGAGAAATCCCCGTTGGCCTGATGGGCCATTTCATGGGCAATGATGGCCAGCTTTTCTTCCGGGCTGAGGTTGGCCATCAGGGGAAGCCCCAGGGTCATCACTGGGGTTCTGCGGTGGGTGTAACGACCCATCGAAGCGTTGTGGTGCCAATCCAGAGCCACACCCTCCAGACGGGCTCCGAGTTGTGCTGCCACTTGCTGGCAAATGCGGTGCAAAGTCGGGGTGCTCTGGGGGTCCAGCAGCATCAGGGGCATGGGGGCAGGCTGGGGAATGGTTTTGTAGGCCAGCATGAACAACAGTGCAGCCACGAACATGAATCCCACATTCCAGGTGATCAGGAGCAGCAAGCCCCCGACCACCAGAGCCACCGGAAACAACACCAGCAGCAAAGCCATGCCCATCCCAAGCAGTTTGCTGAAATGCAAATGGGGTTTCAGGTCACGCAAAGTGCAGTAGTGGTCAAAAATTTGCTTGCTGCGTTTTTCTCCAAGTTTGAGGGCCACCCGGTCCATCAGACCCATGCGGTTTTTGCTTTTGGCCTCTGGTTCAGGGAGCACGTTGTGGTTGCATGCATCGCACCACACTGGAAAACTGGGGTCCACAGGCATCGGATGCCCACATTTGGGACATGGGAGCGATTCCATCTGGGTTTCCACATTCATGGAGACACCTGCTTTGATCCTCTCGCTGAGCTGCAATCCGGTCTGGACGTGGAGCGTTGAGGGATGCTGTTCATGCCTCCATGATACCGGATTGGGGTCAGTGCAAAGTCGCTGTCGGGCCATGCCAACAGAGAGAGCCATCAGCCGTCAGCCATCAGCGATCAGCCAGAAGGAAAGTTTTCTTGCTGCTTTTTGAGCGTAAAATCTGAGTGGCTTTCATTTCGTGTCTTGGTGTTTGGCTGCTCCCTACAGCAAAAGCCTCCATACAAGCTTTTCACTGAATGCTGAGGGCTGAACGCTGAACGCTTTTTCAAGTGACATGCCAAAAGTAAGACTTTGCGTTTACCCTGGATACTGGATTCCTCCCCATGAACGGATCAGGTATGATGCTTACAGAAAAGGCAGCCTTTGGGTCATGCCTGTGCAGAGAGGAAGCCATGCGTTTACGACTCGACCCGTGGAGTGCAGACCAACCCCAGATCCAGACCCTTGAACCCCGCAACACCCGTTCTGAAATTCACTTCATGGAAGGCCCGGACTGGCAGGCCATCCCCTGCACACCCATCCCCCACAGCC
The DNA here is from genome assembly GCF_000745915.1 of Deinococcus misasensis DSM 22328. Taxonomy (NCBI): domain Bacteria; kingdom Thermotogati; phylum Deinococcota; class Deinococci; order Deinococcales; family Deinococcaceae; genus Deinococcus; species Deinococcus misasensis. The sequence goes on along the minus strand of NZ_JQKG01000011.1, from coordinate 61,477 downwards.
TTGAATACGTGTACATCGTGGATGGCACCCGCCAGCTTTACGCCAACGTCACCATCGAAGATCAGGACCGTCTGGTGTTCGGAGGGCTTGGCGCAATTGCCACTGGAGCTGTAGAACTTCATCCTCACGGTTTGCGACCTGCCAAACTCAGTTATCTGGACTGCCAGAGGTTGCTGGTGGCCGGAGGAGGATATGTCCCCCAATCTCTCAGGCTCTCCCCTCTGGCCGGGCAGTGCCCCGAGTTGCTGTTCAGTCCACACACCGAACGGGACAACGAAATCCACACCCCTCTAAACGGCCTGCAGAACATGATGCTGCACATTGAGCAGCAACTCTCACACGACCTGAGTTCCAGCATCGAAGAGGTCTCAGTCCATCCGATTCAACTGAAAAGTCTGGTGTTTCAGGATGGCCGCCTCAGGCGCGACAACCCCGAGAAACTGGTGTTTGGGATTGTGAAAACCCAGTACACCCACTTTCTGCCCCCTGCTGAGCAACAACTGCTGGCCCAGCTCAAACCCAGAGAACGCACCCCCATCTTTTACTTCAAATACGAAGGGGAAACCTACGCCCGTTATTCGTGGTATGTGCGTCTGGCTGCCATGCCCCCTTACATGCAGTCTTATGGGGGTCTGGTGCGTGTGGAAGCTTACGCCCCCCCAGAGGTGGAAGATTTGCCTCCAGCCATCAAACTGGTGGCAGATTTCTCTGGCGAACTGCTCTCCAGACTGGCCAGCGAGTCTTTCAAAGACCGGCGTGCACCTCAGAACCTGATTCCCACAGGGGCTCTGGAAAAAGAACTCAAAAGAAGGCTGGGGGCCAAAGACATCGTCGAGCGCAGAATCCGCCAGTTCTTGATGGAAAGCCTGAACCCCACTTCTTGATTTCATCTGATTTTTACTTTGGATGGGGTTTTCAAAGAGAAGGCCCGAGAAATAAGTCAAACGGCATACAGCAAATGTGGAAGCACCACATTTGCCTTTTTTTGTGTTGACTATGTTGGAAAGGCCCGTACATTTTGAGCGGTTTTGATTGTCATCCAGAAAGGGGTTTTCAGATGCTCAAACTCAGTGAACAGGTTCATGTGCTGCAACTGCCGATGGTGATCCGCGGTCAGGAGAACACCATTCATCCCACATTGCTGCTGGATGCCGAAAACGGGGCAACTCTGGTGGACACTGGAGTTCCCGGTTCAAAAGCAAAGATTGAGCAGGAGCTTTCTGGCATTGGGCTGCATCTCGCAGACCTCAAAAGGATCGTGCTGACCCATCAGGACCTCGACCATGTGGGATCCCTCAGTGATCTCTTGAAAGAGCATCCTGCACACACCCTTGCCCACCAGATTGAAATTCCTTACATCAACGGCACCCAGCGACCCATCAAATTTCCCACCGAGCAGATGTTTGAAAACGTGCCCGGTCTGCGTGAAGCCATGGCCCGTTACGTGTATCCACAAATTGCTGAAGGCCTGCAAGACGGTCAGGTGCTGAACATTGCAGGAGGGGTGCAGGTGGTGTTCACTCCCGGTCACACACCCGGACACATCAGCCTGTATCTGCCCAAAGACCAGATCCTGATTGCCGGAGATGCCTTGACCGCTCAGGGAGGGGTGCTGAACATGCCCATGCCCAGCGCCACCCCCGATTACGAAACCGCCAGAGCTTCTGTGCGCAAACTGGCCGAACTGGACGTGCAAACCATCGTTTGCTACCACGGCGGTCTGGTCACCGAAAATGCCAATGAACAACTTCAGCGTCTGGCCCAGAGCACGCTGGAAACCCAAGCTTAAAACCATTCAACCTGACAGCATGACTGGTTCTTGCTAAACTCAGGTTCTTCCGCTGTCACTGCACCCCTTTCAGAGTGGATTTTGCATTGAAAGAGGTGCAGCCTTTTGCCTGCTCTGGTGGACCATCCTCCGTCATAAACCATCCATCAGGATGGATGGTGCACTCCACCGCAAAGCAAAATCCTTGCCCAGAACAAAATGGACCATGCAACCCCTGCCCGTCTTTGCCCCATACTTGAAACGCATTGATGCTGTCCCCTCTCCCCCATCGTTGGAAAACCTGCGGATCTTGCAAGAGAAACACCTGCAACATGTCCCCTTTGAAACCCTGAGTTTGCATCTGGGTGAACCCATCGACCTGAACCCTGACCGCTTGCTGGACAAAATCGTGGCCCGCAAACGGGGCGGTTTTTGTTATGAGCTGAACCATGCTTTTGCAAGTTTGCTGGAACACCTCGGGTATGAGGTGCAGTTCATCATGACTCGACCCTTCAAAGCAGATGGTGAACTGGCCCCACCCTTTGCCCATCTGGCTTTAAAAGTGCATCTGGATGCGCAGGATTTTCTGGTGGATGTGGGCTTCAACGATGGCAGTGTGCATCCTTTTCCATTGATGGAAGGGCACATCGAAAACGGCTGCACTTTGCAAAAAGCAGGAGACTTGTGGACATACATCGACATCAAAAACGACAAGAAGCTCTACGTTTTTGATGAACAGGAGCATCCTTTTGAAGCTTTTTTTGAGATGTGCAGGCATTATGCAACCCATGAAGACTCGGGATTTCGCAAAAAGCTGTTTTGTGGCTTTCAGGTGCCAGACCACAAAATGTACCTGACCGACCACAAATGGGTGGAAGACGGACAGGAGACTTTTCTGGACAGACCCACCTTTGCAGACCGCCTGACCCGAGATTTTGGCATTCCGCTGTCAGAGGATCAAATTGAAACGCTTTACCTTGCCTGTGTGCAAAGAAAAGAAAAAGCAGAACAGGCATGACGCCTGTTCTGCCCAGATCTCAGGGTTGGATTAAAGCGCTTCGAACACCCCGGCAGCACCCATGCCCCCACCGATGCACATGGTCACCACGCCGTACTTGCCTCCACGGCGCTTGAGTTCGTGCAAGATGGTGGCGGTCAGCTTGGCCCCAGAGCACCCGAGGGGGTGACCCAGAGCTATGGCTCCACCGTTCACATTGAGTTTTTCCTCGGGGATGCCGAGTTCACGGACCACGGCGAGGGCCTGCGCAGCGAAAGCCTCGTTCAGTTCGAACAGGTCAATCTGGTCCATGGTCAGGCCCACCTGCTCCAGCACTTTGGGCACGGCTTTCACAGGACCGATGCCCATGTACTCGGGTTCCACGCCGCCCACTGCAAAGCCAAGGAAACGACCGATGGGCTGGAGGCCCAGTTCATCGGCTTTTTCACGGCTCATGATCAGCACTGCTGCTGCACCATCGCTGAAAGGACTGGCGTTTGCAGCGGTCACACTTCCACCTTGCTTGAACACGGGTTTCAGGCCACCCATGGCTTCCACACTGGCATCCCGGCGCACCAGTTCATCCTGCTCGAAGGTGACCGTTTCAGAAACCACTTTGGTCCCTTTGTACTTGTCCACGCGCACAGGGACAGGCACAATTTCATCTTTGAATTTGCCTTCGTCCTGGGCTTTGGCAGCTTTCTGGTGGCTGGCCAGAGCAAATTTGTCCTGATCTTCACGGCTGATGCCGTATTTCACCGCAATGTTCTCGGCAGTCAGACCCATGCCAATGTAGGCACCGGGACGGGTGTCCATCAGGGAAGGGTTGGGGCTCGGGTTGTGGCCGCTCATGGGCACCATGCTCATGGATTCGACCCCTCCGGCCAGCATCACTTCGGCCTGACCGGTCTGGATGGCTGCACCGGCCATGGCAATGGTCTGCAACCCAGAGGAGCAGAACCGGTTGATGGTCACTCCGCCAGTGGTGTCGGGAAAACCGGCACGCAGGGCAGCCAGACGGGCAATGTTGAGGCCCTGCTCGGCCTCTGGAATGGCGCACCCGAGGTACACATCTTCCACGAGGGCTTTGTCGATTCCGGCACGTTTGACGGCTTCCTCCAGAACGAGGGCAGCCAGATCATCCGGGCGGGTGTTGGCGAGGGTTCCTTTGATGCCGCGACCGACGGGGGTGCGGACGGCGCTGACGATGACAGCTTCGCGCATAACTTCTCCTTGTTCAGGCCGAGGGCCGAGCGCCGAGGGCCGAGAGCTTGTTGATCAGGGCGGTGATTTTTCCAGACAGGATGTGGGCTTTCTGGAAGACTTCGCTGACTTCCTTTTCCTGAAGAAATTCCAGTTTGACTGCCAGATGAAAACCACTCACCACTTCAAAAAGAGAACCCCTGCTGATCAACAAAAACCTTGAAAACTCTCGATCTGTTCCTCTGCCTCGTCCCTCCGCAATGTTCAGGGCAATTGAGTTTGCTGCCCTGCGCAACTGGTTGGTCAAACCAAAACGTTCCACTTCTGGGAAATCCGCCGTGAGCCTGTAAACCATTGCCGAAAGGTCCAGTGCGAGGTGATAGACTTCGTAATCCTCAAAGGAAAAATATCCTGCAGCACTCAGTCGCTTCATCTCTAGCATTTTGCCCTCGGCGCTCGGCCCTTGGCCCTCGGCTGATCCCCAATCAATTCCTCAGCGGTTTCCCCGTCTTCAGCATGTGAGCAATTCTTTCCTGTGTTTTCCGCTTCCCGCACAGGTACAGGAAATTCTCCCGTTCCAGATCCAGGAGGAATTGCTCACTCACGCGGGCATTGCGGTTGTTGGTTCGGCCACCACAGAGCACCCGGGCCACAGCCAGAGAGACTTCCTGATCGTGTTCGCTGGCGAATCCACCTTCGACCATGCCGTACAGGGCACTGCGGATGGCTGCGTAGCCGTTTTCACCCATCACCGGGATGTCCTGTCTGGGGGTGGGGGCCACGTAGTTGCGGGAAAGCTCCAGCACTTTGGCTTTGGCGTCTTGCAGCAGGCGGTCGCGGTTCATGCTGATGCCGTCACTGTCGCGCAGGTACCCGAGTTTTTTGGCTTCCAGTCCACTGGTGCTGGTTTTGGCCAGAGCGATGGTCTCGAAGGCGCGTTGCAGGGCAGGCAGCAGGGGTGCACCTGCGGGCAGTTCATCTGCGAAACGCAGGTACAGTTCTTTGGTTCCGCCACCCCCGGGAATCAGACCGACGCCCACTTCCACGAGGCCCATGTAGGTTTCGGCACTGGCCTGGGTGTGATCGCCGTGCATGGAAAATTCGCAGCCTCCACCGAGGGCCAGATTGAAGGGGGCCACCACCGTGGGGTGAGGGCTGAAGCGCAAAGAGGTGGTGGCACGCTGGAACTGGCGAATCGCCATATCAATTTCATCCCAGTCGCCGTTCTGGGCGTTCATCAGGATCAGGGGGAGGTTGGCTCCAGCGCTGAAGTTGTCCCCCTGGTTGCCCATCACGAGGCCCACAAAGCCTTGCTCTTCAATGACCTTGTGTGCGGTAAAAACCATGTTGATGGCATCTTCCCCGAGGCTGTTCATCTTGCTGTGGAATTCCAGCAAGAGCACCCCATCGCCGATGTCCACAAGGCTGGCACCGGGGCGGGATTTGACCACTTTGGTGGCGTCTTTCTTGAGGTCCTTGAGGATCATGTAGGGGGCTTCGTACTTCTCTGGAGCGCCCTTCACATCCACCACTTCACCGTCCTGATAGAAGGAGGTGCGGCCACTGTCTTTCATGCCTTGCAGCAGAGGGGGCAGGGTGCGGCCTTCTTTTTCAAAGTAGGCAACCACGTTTTGCACGCCCAGAGCATCCATGGTTTCAAATGGACCCATCTCCCAGCCGAAACCCCATTTCAGGGCGTTGTCGATGTCCACAATGGTGTTGGAGACATTTCCAGCCATCTTGGCGGAGTACCAGAAGGTGTCCATCATGACCTTGCGCATGAATTCGCCGTACTTCTCTGGCAGTTGGGTCAGGCCCTTGATGCGCTCAGAGAGGGGTTGTCCCTTCAGGGGTTCCAGCACCGCAAGGCGGGTTTTCCCCTTGTTGACGTACTCCATGGTCTCGGGATCGAGGGTGAGGATCACGCTCTTGCCGTTCTCCTTGACCTTCTTGTAGAAGCCCTGTCCGGTTTTGTCTCCGAGGCGCTTCTGTTCGATCATCTGCAAGAACATGGGTGTGAGGGTGAAATCTTCATCCTCTGGGGTGGCTTTCTGCAGGTCGGAGGCCACATGGAACAGCACGTCCAGACCGGTCAGGTCGGCAGTGCGCATGGTGGCGCTTTTGGGGCGTCCCATGATGGGTCCGGTCAGGGCGTCCACCTCGTCGATGGAGATGCCGGTGTCCTGCATGTGTTTCAGGGTCCGCACCATGCCGTACACCCCGATGCGGTTGGCCACAAATCCGGGCACATCGTTGGCATTCACGATGCCTTTTCCGAGCACCTTGTCTCCAAATTCGGAGATGGCCTCCACCACTTCAGGGCTGGTGTGGGGGGTGGGAATGATTTCCAGCAGGTGCAGGTACCTCGGGGGGTTGAAGAAGTGGGTGCCCACAAACTGGCGTTTGAAGCCTTCGCTGCGTCCATCCACTTGCAGATGCATGGGAATTCCAGAGCTGTTGCTGGAAACGATGGTGGTGGGTTTCACCAGTCCATCGAGTTTCTCCCAGAGGGATTTTTTGGCGTCCAGTTTCTCGATGATGGCTTCCACCACCCAGTCCACACCTGCAAGGTCTTTCAGGTTGTCTTCGAGGTTGCCAATCTTGATGAGTTTGGCCCGGTCCTTGTCCATGAAGGCAGCAGGACTGGCTTTGAGGGCACGGTCCAAGCCCTGTTTGGCAAGGAAATTGCGGTCTTTCTGGTCGGGGAGCACAATGTCGAGCAGCAGGGTCGGAATGCCAGCATTGGCAAGGTGCGCAGCAATGGCAGCACCCATGGTTCCTGCCCCAATGACGGCGGCGGTTTTTACTTTCATGAGGTCATCTCCTCTTTTGAAAATTGAACTAAGTATAATTTTATGCGGTCTACAGACATTTGTCCAGAGGAGTCATGGGTGTACCTCGCCCAAAGGCCCAGAGCCTTGTAGGGGCTACGCATGCGTCGCCCTGTTGCCGAGAGCCGAGAGCCGAGAGCCGAGAGCCGAGAGCCGAGAGCCGAGAGCCGAGAGCATCGTGTGTTATTCAAATTGCAAAGTCAATCCAGCCGGGGATCGAGAATGCGGGGTGTTCTGTTTGATTTTGTAAAACTTGTAATCCATATTCTCGCTGTGAACTGTCAACTGTGAACTGAAAACTGCTCCAACATCATGAGGAAAACCTCAACCCTTCCAGACCTGCAACTGTAAAAAAGCGCCAAGAGTGACCAGAGGAAGCCCCCTACACTGCCCCTATGGGACTCTTGGATTCACTTGGAAAACTGCTGGGCAACAACGCCAACATCATGAAAATCCTGTTCATGCTCCTTCAACAATCTGGAGGACTGGAAAACCTGCTGTCCAAACTCCAGAGGGGCAACGAAAGCACCCGCCACGCTGTGGGGAGTTGGGTCAACACAGGCCCCAATGCCCAGATCAGTGTGCCAGAGCTGGAAAATGCTCTGGGGCCAGACACCATCACCAAAGTCTCCGAACAAACCGGGATGGAACGTCAGGACCTGCTGGGCCTGCTGGCACAGAACCTGCCTCAATTCATTGACCAGTTGACTCCGGACGGTTCGGTGAACCACAACAGCCACGCTCTGGTGACACAGGCACAGGAAAAACTGGACGTTCCCAGACTCTGAGGCATCCACAAGGAAAGAGATGCACAAAACCCCTCCCAGAGTGACTGTTTACGGTGTGCCGGGATGCAAAACGGCCAGAGTCTTGCGTGCTTATCTGGAAACTGTGGGCATCCGGTACACCTACATGGACGCTCAGAATGCGGAGGGGGCCAGCACTCTGGAACAGGTGTTCGGCAACAACCCTCCGATGCCCATTGTCCGCATTGACAGCCAGTTCAGGCATGTCTCTGGCATCTGGGAGCTGAACCTGTTCCTGAACGACCATCACATGCTGGATTTCCGGGCGGGTTGAATCACCCGACTTCCTGCAATCCATGTCAGCAGGGAGACCCCCACCAGAACCAAAAAAGTGAGTTGCAGTGGCAAGGCCAGAGACAATTCCTGGGTCTTGCCCCATGCCACCAGTGCACCCCCAATGCCTGCTGCAAGTGCCGCCAGCAGCACTTCTGCACTGTTGAGCTGAGAAGACACCTTGCCAGATTCTCCTTCTTTGACTTGCGCAAGGATGATCAGGCTGTTGGTGGCATAACCCAGACCCATCCCAAGTCCTGAAAGTGTCCATCCCAGCACAGAAACCAGAGCAGGAAGAATGCCAGTGATGCTCAGACCCACCAGCAAAATGCCAATGCTGAGCAGAAACATGCCCAATTTCACCCGGAATTCCCGGCCAGAGGGTCCGGTTCTGGAATCCATGCGGGCTTGCACAATCGAGCCGATGGACCACGACACGCCCCCCACGGTCAGAAGCCAGCCTGCCTGTGTGACACTGAATTTCTGGATCTCCACCAAACCCAGAGGAATAAAGGCTTCTGCGCCAAAGAAGGCAAAGGCACTGCATCCGCGTACAATGATGCCTGAGGGAATGCCTCTGGCAAACCGAAAAATCCCTGTGGGCAGAATCACCCGGCAGGCCAGAACCGTCAGCACCGCACCCAGCAAAGCGACAGGCACCATCCAGAAACTTTGCTGCAAAGTCAAACCTGCCAGCAAGGTGGCTGCACCTGTGGCCATCAGGATGCTGTAACGGAAACGCCGCACATCAAAAGGGGCCGGGTTGGGGCTCGGGAAGGTGGATTTTTGCAAGGTGGGTATGGTCAGAAAGCCGACCAAAATCAACAGTGGGATCACCGAATAAAAAACCATGTGCCATGAAGATGCGCTGGCGATGCTGCTGGCCAGAATCGGCCCGAACAAAGAAGGCAACACCCAGGCACTGGAGATGCTCGCCAGCAATTTGGCCCGCAGGTGATCTGGGAACACCTGACTCATCACACTGAAAGGGACAGCGTTCAGTCCTCCGGCGCCAAATCCTTGCAGGAAGCGACCCAGAATGAACACCCCCATGTTTCCAGAGGCTCCGGCAACCACCAGTCCCAGCGCAAAAATCAGAAGAAAAATGGCGAAGGGTCGGGCAGACCCCATCCGGTCAATGAGTTCTCCTCCCACAATGGTTCCGATGATGTTGCTGAGCAAAAATGCGCTGAAAGCCCAACCGTAATACTGCAAACCGTCCAGAGACCGGGCCACTTCAGGGAGGATGGTGGCCACCGCCATGGCTTCAAAAGCGGTGGTCAGGATCGCCAGCAACAAACCGATGGTGATGTTGCGGTATTTGGGACTGAACAAACTGCGTTCTTCAGGAGACAGGACAGGGGCAGACATGTGAGGGTTAGCCTTGCACATTTTCAGGTGGAGGTCCATCCCTGAAGTGGCTTAACAGACCCTCTTCATGAAAAAATTGCACTTTGTTTGCAGGAAAATCAAAGTTTAGCCGATGAACAGCAGAAAAATGTCCCTTTTTTGGTGAAAATTTCGTTACATTCTGAGTACAAAGTAAGAACCCTGTCAGCACACTCCTGTTACACAGAAGATGATGCTCTTCAGATCATCCACTTCAGGACGCATCATCCACACCTCAACACTTTCACAAGGCGCATGAACAGCGTCACACCATCTCAAGAGGGATAGGAGCTGGCCGCATGAAGATCAACAACTACAATGTCGAAGTCAAAGAGGAACTGTCCGAAGAAGAATTCGTGATTCTGGCCAGCAACCTCACCACCAACATTCTTCACGACAGCATGGTGTACTCCAAACCGGTCACTGTGATCCACAATGAAGAAAGCAAAAAATGTCTGGTGGCCTCTCTGGAGCGCATCAAAAGCGATGTTCCACTGTCCAACAGTCCATCCAACGGAAACGAGTTGAAAGTGGATTTTGCAGAAATCTGGGAATGAACAATCAGCAAATCAAAAGAGAGACGGCTTTGAAAAGCCGTCTCTCTTTTTGCAGAAGGTCAAAAATTGAAGGCAGAAAACCCTGCTCAAAAATCAAAGTTTTGGCCTTGCTGACGGATCAAACTTCAGCTCCAGCGACATGAAAATGCCTTCAGCTTTCCGCCTTCTGCCTCATCCAATGTGCGTCACCAGCACACCGATGCCTTCCACTTCGACCTCCACACGGTCTCCCCTGTTCAGTGGGCCAACCCCATCGGGTGTGCCTGTGATGACCACATCTCCGGCTTCCAGAGTCATGAATTGCGTCACGTATTCCAGCACGGTGGGGATGTCAAAAATCATGTTTTCGGTGTTGCCATTCTGGCGGGTCTCACCATTGACACGGGTCATGACCTGCAAGTGGAAAGGATCCAGTTCGGTCTCAATCCATGGCCCCAGAGGGCAGAAATGGTCTGCACCTTTGGCCCTGAACCATTGCAAGTCGGACTTCTGGCGGTCTCTGGCGGTCAAATCCAGAGCACAGGTGTAGCCGTACACGTAATCCAGAGCGTTTTCTTTCTTGACGTTCTGGGCTCTCCGGGCAATCACCAGACCCAGTTCACCCTCAAAGTGCAGGTTCTCTGTCCAGGAGGGGTACAACACGGTTTGCTCGGGGTTGGCGAGGGTGTTGGGGGCTTTGAGGAACAAGCCGGGCTCTTTGGGCAGATCGCCCCCCGGTCCCATGTTGCCCATTTCTTTGATGTGGTCGGCGTAGTTGCGGCCCACACAGACGATTTTGCTCGGGGTGGCGGGGGCCAGCAATTGGATTTCGGTGAGGTCGAAGCCCACAGCGGTTTTTTCACCCATGAAGCCTGTCAGCACATGCACCAGTTGCTGGTCAATTTCTCCCCAGTGGATGTGGCCTTCTTTTTCAAAACGAACAATGCGCATGGTCAGCCTCTTTCAGGTTGGATTTTGGGAGTATTCTACTGCTTTCAGCAGAAGTCAGTTGAACGGACTTCTGCTTGAGCAAAGCGAATGGAAAGGTCAGGAAACGACAACGAGGTTGAAGCAACATCTGCTCAGATCAGTCACCCGAGAATTTCAGAAACACTGCGAAAACGGGCAGTGGAAGGACAAGGCATGGCCCACCTACTTAACCGACCCAGAGTCATTTATCTTTTCAGAAATTCGGCGTATGATGAACACCATGTCTGCCTCTTTCATCCGAACCGATGAAGTCCTCTCAGAGCGCTACAGCAGCGCACGTGCCCTGACGCACGAAATGGAACACGGGAACACCGACCTGATCCGTGCCCTGAGCATTCTGGGTTGTGTGGGTCCTTTCAGAACCGTCACCCCCTGGGAATACGAAGACCCGAGTGGCAAGCGTCTGATCAACACCGGCGGTTATTCTGCTGTGCCTTTTGGGGATGGGTATCCTCCTCTGGTGCAGTTTCTGCAAAGTTATCTGGAAAACCTGCACACCATTGGTTTGCCTCAGCAGTCTGCCTCCACATGGAGGGCAGCTCTTGAGTTCAATCTGGTGAAATTGCTGGCCCAGCAGGACCCGAGCCACAGCGACTCGAAGGTGTTTTTCTCCAACTCGGGGGCAGAAGCCAACGAAGCCGCCGTGAAATTCGCCAAAGCTGCACGTCCCAAAGCCAAACACATCATCAATTTCCGTCGGGCTTACCACGGCAAAACCCAGATGACCATGTCCCTGACGCCCAACCCTGCCATCCAGAAGGATTTTGGGCCTCTGGCACCGAACATTCATACGGTGCCTTATGGGGATCTGGACGCCGTCAAAACCACCATCAAGAAACTCGGCGCAGATCAGGTGGTTGCGATCATTCTGGAGCCCCTGCAAGGCGAAGCCGGAGTGATCCTGCCCCCAGAGGGTTTCCTGCCCGGCATCGGTGAAGTGTGTGAAGCCACCGGAATCCTGCTCATTGTGGACGAGATCCAGTCCGGTCTGGGTCGCACGGGAAGCTGGTTTGCCAGCATCGACGGAGGCATGAAGCCAGACATCATCACGCTTGCCAAACCTCTGGGTGGCGGAATGAGCGCGGTGGGAGCCACCATCTACCGCAAATGGATTTTTGACAAGGTGCTGGGCGGTCTGGACTGCAAACGCCACTCCAACACCTTTGGGGGCAACTCTCTGGCCATGGCTGTGGGCCTCAAATCGCTGGAAATCCTGATCGATGAAAACCTGCCCGAGCGCTCTGCACGGCTGGGGAAAGTGGCACTGGACCGCTTGAAAGGCATCCAGCAACGTTACCCCGAGTTCATCACCGATGTGCGGGGCAAAGGCATGCTGATGGCGATGGTCTTCCGTGACATTTCCCGTCTGGGCATCATCCAGTCCAACAAGGATCTGGCAGAACTGGTGTCAGAAGCCTCTGGCCTTCTGGCCCTCAGGCAGTTTTACCAGAACGGTCTGATCCTGAACCTGAGCCTCAACAGCACCCGCACCCTGCGCCTGACCCCTGCCCTCACCATGCCCGAGGAGGTGTTCAACGAGATGCTGAACCGGGTGGAAAACACCGCAAAACGCAACCCCAGAGCAAGCCGTTTGATTGTGAACACCCCGCCCAAAACTTTGATCGACCTGATCAAATTCGCCACTTAAGTGAATTTGTGAAGCCAATGCCCCTCTGGAACTTTGTTTTCGGAGGGGACGCTTTTTTGAGAAACCCCTTGCGTGAATCGTTACTGAGGCAGTACCGATTTTGGATGAAAAAAAACAAAATCAAGTAAACCACTTTTTTTTGAAGTTTTTTGCCCTATGGCTCGCAGTTTTATCTGTGTACAACTGTTTAAGGGCTCGGGTAAACAAGTGGTGTAGCAGGTGTTAAACTGACACTCAGGAAACCCGAGCGGCCCTTTTTTGATTTCTCGAACCTTCAAAAAGGTTCATTAAAGGAGTTTGTGCAATGACTACCACTCCCATCGCCCGAGGACTAGAAGGCGTGGTCTTCACCGAAAGTAAACTCACCTTCATTGATGGTGAAAAAGGCATCCTGACCCACCTGGGCATCGGCATTCAGGAATGGGCAGAGAAGTCCAGCTTTGAAGAACTCTCTTATGCCCTGCTGCATGGCAGACTGCCCAACAGCAAAGAACTGGAGCAGTTTGACCACTCCCTGCGCCAGAACCGTTACGTTCCCCAGGAATTGATTGAAACCATCAAACACTACCCACGCCGCATGAACCCCATGCAGGCCTTGCGCACCGCAGTCAGCCATCTGGGTCTGCTGGATCCCCACAGCGAAGACGACACCTCTGAAGGCCGTTACCGCATCGGGATTCACCTGATTGCCCAGTTTGCCACCATCATCGCTGCCATTGCCCGCGTCAAGGAAGGCAAAGAGCCTGTCGCTCCCAGGCGCGACCTCGGCCATGCTGCCAACTTCCTGTACATGCTCAAAGGCCACGCACCCACCGAAGAAGAGGCCCGTCTTTTCGACATGGCCCTGATTCTGCACGCCGACCACAGCATGAACGCCAGCACCTTCACCGCCATTGCCACCATCTCCACCCTTTCGGACATGTACAGTTCCATCACCAGCGCTGTGGGCTCCCTCAAAGGCCCCCTGCACGGTGGCGCCAACGAGGCCGTCATGGACATGCTCGATGACATTGGCAGCCTCAGCCACGTCGATGAATACATTGGCGGCAAGCTGGAGCGCAAAGAAAAAATCATGGGTGTGGGTCACCGCGTCTACAAATACTTCGATCCCCGCAGCCGCGTGCTCCGCGACTACGCTGCTCTGGTGGCCGAAAAACAGGGCAAGAGCAACTACTACCAGATGCTCGAGCGCATTGAAGCCATCGTGCTGGAAAAACTGAGCGCCAAGAAGCTCTACCCCAACGTGGACTTCTACAGCGGTGTGGTGTACTCCGACCTGGGCATCAAGAAAGAGTTCTTCACCCCCATTTTCGCTCTGGCCCGCATCAGTGGTTGGGTTGCCAGTGTGCTGGAGTACGTTGAGCACAACCGTCTGCTCCGTCCCAACGCCCTGTACACCGGTCCTGTGGACCAGCACTACGTGGACATCGACCAGAGATAATCCCCTCTGAACCCCAAACCCGTGCGCCCATGCACGGGTTTTTTGTGTTCTGTGCTTAAACTTCAGCAGTGCTTCAGGCTAAGATGGGAAACAGTTCCACCCTTTCTGCCATCCCAACTTTCAGGTCCACCAGAGGAGTTCATGCTGACTTCACACCAGATGATCCAACTGACCGACATCCTGATGTCTGGCAAACCGCGCACCCGCATCATCATCATGCTGGTGATTGGCTGTTTTCTGGTTTTGACCACCTTGCTGGTGTACCTGACCACCGGAACCCGTTTTGTTTACGTCCACCTGATGTACATTCCTGTGGTGCTGGGTGCCATTTCCTTTGGGGTGCGTGGAGGTTTGTTTTTTGGGCTGCTGGCAGGCCTTTCCATTGGGCCATTCATGCCCCTGAACACCCTGACCGGAGAAATGCAGTCTCTGGGTGGATGGGTGTTCCGCACAGTGTTTTTCATGTTGACTGGATCGGTGGTGGGCACTTTTGCCAGCCTGTTCAAACAACGCATCCGCAGTTCTCAGGGACTGGCCTTCAAACTGGCCGAAACCTACGAGCAGAACCTCAAAACCTTCGTGGGTCTGGTGGAAAGCCGCGACAACGAGACGGTGGGCCACTGTGAGCGGGTGGCCTACAATGCCTTCCAGCTCGGGCAAAAAGTCGGCCTGAAAAGCGAAGAGCTGGATGAATTGTACTGGGCGGGTCTGATGCACGACCTCGGAAAAATCAGTGTCCCAGAGGTGATCCTCAAGAAGCCCGGCAAACTCAATGACATGGAATACGCCCTGATGCGCAGGCACACCATTTATGGTCACGACATCCTGAACGCCGTCTCCCCTTTCTTCAGCAACATTGCCAAAGGGGTGCGGGCACACCACGAAAAATTTGACGGCTCAGGCTACCCGGACAGTTTGCAAGGCGAAGACATTCCCCTGTTTGGTCGCATTCTGGCCGTGGTGGATGTCTTTGAAGCCCTCACCAGCCACCGCACCTACCGCACCCCTCTGGACCTCCCAGAGGCCATGCAGTACCTGAAAGACCACAGTGGCACCCACTTTGATCCAGCTCTGGTCCCGGCTTTTCTGGACCTCATCGAGCAGGGCGAAATCATGCTGGCCGACCAGCAAAACACCGTGCGCTACAAAAGAACCCCCAGAGGCATCCTCAAAAACCTTGAGAAAAACCATCTGGGGGGATTGCCTTGAAGAAGTTCACAGTGCACAGCTGAAGTCGCTGGCAAGTCCTCCGAGCTATGGGTCCTTCTACCCCTTCGTTAAGGGTATCGCCTGGAGTGAAAGGAGCAACGGGGGGATTTACTGCGTTTAACAGTGAAATAGAAGGATTCAAAAGAATTCTTCTATTTCAAACAACATGACCTCAAGCATCAACCTCTTATTTCTCTATCAAATGCTTTAAAACGGTTCCAACAAAATGTCTTCTTCGTCCTGCAGCACCAGCACACGGTACACATTGAACCCATCAATGGTGCCGATGTATTGCAAGACGCACTCCATCTTGTTGATTTCGCGCTTGTAAGAGAATTCCAGCTGCAAAGAAGGGTCTTCCAGAGAAATCCCATCCAGCACAGGATGCACTTCTTCGGTCAGGGCGTAGAACACGCCGTTGCCCACCGCCACGGCTCCGCGTTCAGTCAGCTTTTCATACTGGCTGGAATCGTAGAAGAAGAAACGGGCACGGCCTTCTGCCTGTCCTCTGGAGGTGATCAGCACCGCTTTTTCTTCACAGTTGGCTTTCACCAGAGAAAGAAATTCCTCGGGGGTGTCGGCTTTCCACTCAATCGGGTCGCCCAATGGAACTTTCAATGTCACCATAACGAACAGGGTACAACACTCTGGTCCGAAGAAAACGGGTGATGCACCAAAATGGCAGGGTAAGCGCAAAGTCACTGTCAGGCCATGCCAACACCAAGAGCCATCAGCCGTCAGCGATCAGCCGTCAGCCATAAGGACAGTTTTCTGGCTGCCTTTTGAACGGAAAGTCTGAGTGGCTTTTTGTTTTGCTGTTTGCAAAAGCCTTTTGGTGAGCTTTTTGCTGAAAGCTGAGGGCTGATCGCTGAACGCTTTTTCAAGTGACATGCCAAAAGTCAGACTTTGCGCTGACCAAAATGGCCCTCCAAAAGAGGACCACAAATTCAGGAAGGATGGGTCACAGGTGAAGTGGGACGCCGTCGCAACAACAGCATGGCCACAAAGCCAAACACAAAACCTCCAAGGTGGGCATAAAAGGCCACCCCTGCTTCTCCGGCCAGAATGGAAAAATACTGCACGATGGCCCAGTAAGGCAGGTAAATGTAGGCAGGGACGTGAAAAATGAAAATGGGTGGCAAGTAAGTGCGAATCCATGCTCTGGGCAAAATCACCAGATAGGCCCCGAGCACAGCAGCCACCGCTCCAGAGGCCCCCACCATGGAAAGGCCGGGATCTCCGCCCATGTATGTTTCCGTCAGTGCAGCAGCAATGCCTCCTGCCAGATAAAACATCAGGTAACGGAAAGACCCGAGGTGGTCTTCGATGTTGTCTCCAAAAACCCACAAAAACCACATGTTGCCCAGCAGGTGCAAAATCCCGGCATGCATGAACATCGAGCCAAACAGGCTGACCACCCCTTGCACCGGATCTTCTGAAAACACCGCAGGGGTGAACACCAGATAAGGAATTTGCTTTTCCAGCAGGTTGATGCTCTGTTGCCCGAGGTAACCGCCAGACACCAGCATCACCCACAGAAACACCAGAATGTTGATGGCAATGATCCAGCGGTTCACTCTGGCGTGATGGGTTTTGAGGTCAGAGAGTGGAAACATACCTCTTCAGTATCACGCCAGAGGGGATTTTTGTGGTGTCCAATCGTGCACTTGCTGAGAGATCCGTGCACAGGACTACAGATTGGGACTGTCCTCGGAAAAAACCATCCGGGAGCAGGAAGCTTTTCCCTGATCGCCTCCTGCTCAAGAAAAGTGCAGCTGTGTGGTTTTTGCTGAGGGCTGAACGCTGACCACCGACCGCTTTTTCACATGATGATGTGGGGCACAAATCGGGAGGTGTTTTTGGTGATCAGGGTGTCGTCCTCGCGGATGCCGATTCCAGCACTTTCGCCACCAATCACCCAGCTGCCGACCACCGGGTAAAAACCGTCAAATTCAGGGAGGGGCTGGTACTGCTGGTAAATCCACATGCCAAGGCCGTAATCTCCACCAGAGGACAGGCCTGTGGGCAATTCCACGTTGGCCCCTTCTCTGGAGTACAGGGGTTTGCGCACACTTTCAGGCATGGGGTTGAAGCTGGCAGGCAGCAGGTTTTCGTGGTTGGGAAACATCTCCCAGAGGATCGGCAGGATGCCTTTGCAGGTCAGGATCAGTTTCCATGCAGGTTCAATCCATTGGGTCTTGGCAACAGGCAAGTGCTGGGCGAAAGCTTCTTCGGCCATCCATTCCCAGGGGTAGAGTTTGAAAATCCGTTCGATGGGCTGGTTGTGGAGGTCCACAAATTTTGCTCCATCCCAGCCGATGTCTTTCATGAACAGGGTGTGGGTCATGTGTCCAGCCTGCGTGCACACATCCTGCATGTAAAGGGTGGTGACGTAATCCTCTTCAGATTCGGTGACACAGGCAAAGTGGGTGGAGCGTCTGGGAAACCGTTTCCATGCTGCAATCAATTTTTCATGGATGCTGTTGAATTGATCGTGGTGAGGGAAAACCCCCTGCAACCAGTCCCACTGGATCACACTGGCCTCGAAAAGGGCTGTGGGCGTGTCTGCGTTGAACTCCAGCATTCTGGGCGGGTTGATGCCATCATAAGAGAAATCAAATCGGCCATAGATGTCCAGCTGATCGTTTTCCCAGCTGTCGATGCACAGGTTTTCCATGCGGGCATCGATGTCCAGCTCTCGGAAACGTCTGTGGTCAATGACATGCTGGACTGCTTCCAGACACATTTCATTCAGGGTGTTGGTGGCTTTTTCCAGAGCTTCAATCTGGGCAAGATCGAAAGAATAAAACACGCTTTCGTCCCAGTACACACCACCCACCGAATGAAAGGTGAAGCCAAGCTGCTCACAGCGGGCCATCCAGTTGCTTCTGGGGTCTAGGGTGTGCCTGTGCATGTCAGGAACTGCTGCTCTTGGAGCCCGAGCCCCCAAATCCGCTGCGGATCACGGTGGTGGAACGGCTGCTGCTGCCGGGTTTGCTCAGGGAACCAAAACTCGGGGCTGGGGTGTAGCTTTTCTGGGAAGAACGTTTGTAATAGTACTTGCCTGCCTTGTAAATGAAGTAGGGTCCAAGGAAGTAAGCTGCAGACACCCCTCCATTGTTCACCGGTTCGCAGAGGGTGGAATCTCCCCACTCTTGAACGCAATCGGCCAGATTGTTGTACTGCATGCGGGATTCATCATCATCGGAACAGGCGGTGAGGGTGATGGAAGCCAGCACCACCAAACTGATTTGTGCGCTTTTTTTCATGCTCATATGCCTTTCATTACGCGGACTTCATTTGCCCGGTTGCAACAAAAACTGTCTCTGGACCAGAGACAGCCTTTTGATTTCATGGTAACAGAATTGTGATTTGTGGGTGGTGATGGAGACAGTCACGCAATGGATATGGAAATCTGGGAAGTTTACAGTTCTCAGTCAACAGTTCACAGCGCCCAGTGCGACGCGGGCCGCCCCGCAAGCACGTTTTAAGGGCAAGACAGCCAGAAAAAACTTCAGAGATGGTGAATTTGCATCCTTGCAAACCCTTCTGCCTTCTGCCTTCTGCCTTCTGCCTTCTGCCTTCTGCCAAGGGCGAGGCACGCCTCGCCCCTACAATGCCCTCAGCGCTCAGCACCTCACTCCAGAGCATTCAACCCCGTGATGTCCCGTCCCACAATCAAGGTGTGAATGTCGTGGGTCCCTTCGTAGGTGTCCACGGTTTCCAGATTGAGCATGTGTCGGACCACTGGATATTCGGTGGTGATGCCGTTGCCTCCCAGAATTTCTCGGGCAAGGCGGGCGCTTTCCAGAGCCACCCGAACGTTGTTTCTTTTGGCGATGGACACCTGACCGAATTTCAACTGGTTCTGGTCTTTCAGTTGCCCGAGACGCAAAGCCAACAGCAAGCCTTTCTGGTGTTCAGAGAGCATGTACACCAGTTTCTCTTGCACCAGTTGTCTGCTGCCAATGGGTTTGCCAAAAGTGGTGCGGGTTTTGGCGTATTCCAGAGCACAGGTGTAGACGGTTTCCAGAGCGCCCAGAGCGCCCCACGAAATGCCGTATCGGGCTTGCGTCAGGCACATCAGGGGACTTTTAAGACCGCCAGAGAGGGGCAGGAGGTGGTCTTTTGGAATCCGCACATCTTCCAGCACAATCTCGCCTGTGACGCTGGCACGCAAACTCATTTTGCTGGTGATTTTGGGGGCAGAGAAACCGGGGGTGTCTGTGGGCACAATGAAACCCCGGATGGTGTCCTCATCGTCTTTGGCCCACACCACAGCAATGTCTGCCAGAGGGCTGTTGGTGATCCACATCTTGTTGCCATTCAGAACGTAGTGGTCTCCATCCAGTCTGGCCCGGGTGCGCATGGCTCCGGGGTCTGAACCTCCATCTGGTTCGGTCAGGCCAAAGCAACCAATCATGCGTCCAGAGGCGAGTTCAGGCAGGTATTTTTGTTTTTGCTCCTCACTGCCAAAGGCATAAATCGGGTACATCACGAGGGCACCCTGCACACTGGCCGCAGACCTGAGACCAGAGTCGATGCGCTCGATTTCATACATCATCACGCCATATGCGATGTTGCTGACCCCTGCCCCACCATATTGCTCTGGAAGGTTGGAGCCCAGCAAACCCATTTCCCCAAGTTTTTGCATGGTCTCTTTTGGAAAGAGGCCCTCATTCCACCAGTGTTCGATGTGGGGTGCAATTTCGCGGTCCAGAAAGTCACGCACGGTGGACTGGATCAGGCGTTCTTCATTGGAAAGCAGGTCACGGACGTTCAGGTAATCCAGCATGGGTCTCCTCTTCCAGCAGGTCTTTGTTGTGTTGCCCGAGGGTCGGGGGGGCCAGTCGGATGGGTGGATGCTGGCCGTCCAGTTCCCACGGGGGCAGGGTGGTTTTGATGCTTCCAACCGTCGGATGGGGCACTTCTTGCACCAGTCCTCTGGCGGTCACATGGGGGTCTTCAAGGGCTTCACGCACATCATAAACTGGGCCACAGGGAACCCCGGCTGTTTGCAATTTTTCCAGCAGTTCAGCACGGGTCAAGAGAGCAAATCGGCGCAGCAGTTCGGGCATCAGGGTGTCTCTGTGTTCCACTCTGGATGCGTTGGTGCGGTGTTTTTCGGTCAGGAGGTCTTCAAATCCGAGGCTCTGACAGAATTTGATCCACAGGGCATCATTGCCGACCGCCAGATTGAAATGCCCATCTTTGCAGGCGTACATGCCGTAAGGCACGATGGAACGGTGCTCGTTGCCCAGACGCTCTGGGACCTCCGAGGCGTTCAGGTATCTGGAGATCTGGTAGGTGCCCAGAGAGAGCATTCCTTCCAGCAGATTTACATCAATGCGCCTGCCCAGCCCAGTTTTTTCTCTTTCATAAAGCACAGCGCAGATGGCTTGCGTGAGCAATGATCCAGCGAACACATCAGCCACCGCCACCCCGAGTTTCATGGGTTCCCCGTCTTGCTCTCCGGTGTAGCTCATCAGACCACCCATGCCCTGCGCGATCACATCGTAACCACTGAGGTGCGCGTAAGGACCACTCTGACCAAATCCACTGATGGCCGCGTAAATCAGTCTGGGGTTTTCCGCTTTCAGATTTTCATACCCGAGACCCAGTTTATCCATGGTTCCGGGGCGGTAGTTCTCGACCAGCACATCGCTTCTGGCAATGATCTTGCGGGCTTGACGCAGGTCCTCGGGGTCTTTGAGGTTGAGGACCACCGAACGTTTGTTGCGGTTCACACTCAGAAAATAGGTGGCTTCGCTGCCTCGGGCTGGAGGGGTCCAGAGGCGGGTGTCATCTCCCTGTGGAGGCTCAATCTTGATGACATCTGCCCCGAGGTCTCCAAGCAGCATGGTGCAGTACGGTCCGGTCAGGACCCGTGTGAAGTCCGCAACAGTGACTCCGGTCAGTGGAAGATGCATGGCGTGGATATTCTAACCCTTGCAAGCCAGCAAAAACACCCCCGCAGGGGTGCCAGAAGAAGGAAGTGAAGCTCCGTGGAATTGCAAATTCAGTTGATCTTGACCGACTGGTCTCCCACAATCTTGAGGTACAGGGTGGTTCCAGACTGGAAGTAGGCTGTGCTGGTGCTGTTTTGCACCTTCTCAGGCGAATCCAGACGGGTGCCTGCACTTGGGGTTCCAGTCAGGTTGGCGAAGGCCAGAGTGACCCCCTGTCCAGCAGGAATTTCTGTGGGGTCCACGGTAAAGGGCTTGATCATGGGCGATTCTGAAGTGAAGGTATAGGTGTAGTTGTTGTTCAGAATGATGGGCAATTGCCATGCAGGAAGGCCCGGATCTGCACTGATGAACCTCTGGGTGGCCCCATCGTTGCGACGCACACTGGCATACCGGTCCACCGCTCCACTGGAAATTTTCAATTTGGCATAGGTGTTCTGGCAAATCGAGACATCCGGCCAGAGTGAGGTGTCTTTGCAGTTGCCGTTTTTCATGATCGGCAGGTTGCTGACCACGTAAGTGGGTTTGGTGGCATCTTGCGCAATTCCAGCCCTCTGGGCGAAGTATTTGTTGGTGTCAATGAAACTGCTGATCACCCCGTTGTCGTCCAGAGCTCTGGATTGGGTCCATGTGCCATTGAAATAGGTGTTCACAGGCACCGAGGCATCAATGTTGATGGCACTCAGCCTGTGGTTCATGCGACGGGTGGCTGCTCCCTGTGTGGGGAAAAGCACATCTCCAGCACGGAACCCTGTGAAGGAGACGTTTTCCAGCATGCCTGCCCCGTCATAAAGGGTGTAGGCAATGTGTGGGCGGGTATCGTCTGGCCCAATGCCACTGCGCCCAATCATCAGAGAGTCCTTCATGTAACTGTCAAAGGAGAAGAAGATGGCCCGCACGTTGTCTGCTGCACGAACCCCAGAGAAATTCATGCGGTTGGAGTGCGCCCAGATGCCTCTGGCGTTGGTGTTGTAAAAGGTGTAATTGCTGAAGGTGCTGGGTGTGTCGGTGGTGACGATGCCGCCCTGTTTGTTGGTGACCACCAGCGTGAAGCCTTTTTCAGAGTGGGAGATGTTGCGGTCAAAATCTCCAGCCCGGATGTAATCGGTGCGGTCCTGGGGGGTAAACCAGAACCCCGAGCCTTCGGATCCAGCCGACACGTTCCCAATGAATTTGTTGTTGCCATTGGCAATCCAGTAGGTGGTGGGGCCTGTGGGTTCATTTCCTCTGGCACCAATGTCAGAGTCGGCATCTGCATCATAAACCTTGCCCAGAATCCGGGCTTTGTCCCTTTCTACCGTGTTCTGCACGTTGGGTCTGCGAACCACTGCCCCGAGGTTGTTGGCGAAGGTGTTGCCTTCTTCGTTGCCATCTTCCAGAAAATAGGCATGTCCGATGGTGTCGTGGCAGAAGTTGCCATCCACCAGAACATTGTTGGTGGCATGCACCGTCACGCAGCGGTTGAAGCTGTGGTGGATGCTGCTGTTTTTGATGTACTGCCCTGCTGCAGAAGACAATTTATGCCAGTGCACCGGGTATCGCCCGAGTTTGCCTTCCTGCCCAAGGTTTTTGAGTTCAACGTTGGCCAGCCTGAGGGTGCCTCCATCCGGGACATCACCATGCCCGTTCATGATGTGACCGCCCATTTTGCTGGAAACCGTGTGACCACTGAACGTAACGGTGCTCACCTGTCCCTGCACCACGATGTTTCGGGTCAGAAGCCCGACCTCGACCTGTTTCTTGACGGTCATGCCATCAAAGCTTCTCTGTCCAATGGCGTGACCATAAGTCAGGGGCTGGCTCAGGGTGATGGTGCTGCCACTGATGGCCTGAATGGTGCGTTCTTCGGCGTGCAAGGGATCGTAGTCGCCAGAGGTGACCACAATTTGATCGCCGACTTTCCAGTTGACGGCCTGATCGAGGGTGATGGTGTTGCTTCCTGCTGCTGCACTCTGGGCCAGCCTGACCCACGCAGCCTGAGGAATGCCGTGCAAGTCCAGTGTTCCACCTCCCATGATTCCGATGAACTGGGTCCCCATCCCCATGATGTTTTCATCGGCAGGGCGGGCTTTCAGGGTGAGGGTCAGCTTGCGGGTGAAAGGCTGGGTGGCTGTTCCGCACTGCAACCGGCCACCATGAATCATGATGTATCCTGCCCGAATGCTCAGGTCTTTGTCTTTGCAAATCAGGGTCCCATTGATGGTGAGGCTGTTCAGGTCAATGTTGCTGTCCAGATAAACAGTTTTTCCTGCTGGAATGGTGACGTTGGATCCTGCTGCAGGAACGGTTCCACCCCATGTGGAGGCCTGTGACCAGAGCGCTTCGGTGGTGACCACAGGTGCAGGAGAGATCACCTGCGCATCTTGCAGCACCAGCCCCGTGCCATCTGCTGAAAATTCCACTTTGTAAGCCTGTCCATTGGCCAGCGTGCCCATGTAGGTGGGAGAAGTCACGGTGTAATAGCCCTGTGCATCAGGACCTGTGACGGTGCCGTTCCAGGAATTGCTGATGCGGGTCACGCCAGAGAGTTTCACACGCAGTTTGAAGCTGCTGACACTCTGGCCTGTGGTGTTGGTGAACTGCACAAAACCGTTGAGGGTCCCCGTCCATTGTCCGGTGATGCCCACCGTGACGGGCGCAACAGCCTGTTCAGCCATTTCAACATTGGCCATGTCCATCTGAGAATGGTCATGGTGCTCGGGTTGGGAAACGGGACCCGAGTTGCAGGCCATCAGGCACAAAGTGAGGAAGCTCAGGGCAAAGTGTTTTTTCATGGCACTCCTTGAGAAGTCAGGACCTTCCGGTGATGAAACCATCCCGGCAAAGCAGTATTTTCGTTTGAGGTAGAGACATGTTACTGAAACAATTCAAAATTGTCCAGCACATTTCAATTACAAATCCAATAAAAAGCTCTATTTGAGCCGAAAAAATCTGAAAATGGTTTTTTGGAGTTTCCTAAACCCAAATAAAATCATTTTCTCGAAAATTAAACCATTTTTTACGTAACAAAAATAGAATTTGCGAAAAGAAAAAAGCAACCCGCAGGTTGCTTGAATTTGGCTGTGGACTTTTCTTTGATTGTTGTCTTGAAATGGACTCTGCTTGGCCTTCAAGCCTGCAAGGTTTTGGGCATGTCTCCCATGTCGTTGGTGACCGCTTCGGAGACCTCCTCCACGAACACTTCCAGAGCATGGTGCAACAGTTCCAGATGGTGGTCTTCGGTGCCTTCCAGCACGGTGCTGCCACGGGCACCCAGCATGAACAGCAGGTCGGGGTCGTTGATGTCGTCCTCTGGGCCTTCTTCTTCCACTTCAACAAGGTCCAGATACATGCAACCGATGGAAAACTGCTGGTTGATCAGGTTGAGGCCCATCATCACTTCGGCAAGGCTGTCTTCATGCACAAAAATATCGAGGGTCAAATCAAATCGGGTGATCAGGTAAGGGGTTTGCTGGGCCACGGCCAGAGCGAGGGTTCCAATGGCCGCTTCGGTCTGGTAGTCCAGGGTGATGAGTTCATCCTGCACCTCCACGTCCCACCCTTTGCGTTTCAAGAAGTCAGCGATGATTTCTGTGGGTTGCATACAGGGAGTATACCCACTCGGGGTGAGCAGAAACATTTGCTCGACTACACCTTTCAGGGTCAGCGCAAAGTCGATGCTGGACCATGCAAACAGAAAGAGCAGTCAGCCATCAGCATTCAGCCGTCAGCCAGAAGGAAAGTTTTCTTGCTGCCTTTTGAGCTTCAAGTCTGAGTGGTTTCACTTGTCGTTTTTGTGTCTGGCTGTTTCCTACAGCAAAAGCCTCAAGGTGAGCTTTTTGCTGAAAGCTGACCGCTGAATGCTTTCTCAAATGACATGCCAGAGGTCAGACTTTGCGCTGACCCTGCTGCCCCTTTTCAGGCTTTGCCATCTGAATTTTCAATCACCTGAATTTGACATTGCCTGACATTGTCAGTTTCAAATGATGGTTTTGTCAGCCCATCTGTTTGAATGGAAATTTGTGTGGCATGGGAAAATTCTGAAGACCCTCTCAAGACGCAGAGGGCCGTCAGACATGGGCTGACAATTCCATGACCATTCACTGAAGTTTTCCTGACACAAGACCGATATGGTGTCAGGCATGAAGAAAGTGCTCCTGACCGCAACCTTACTCGCAACCCCTGCTTTTGCAGTGTCCCTGCAAGGTGCGGGCGCTTCATTCCCCTACCCCCTGTACCTCAAATACTTCGCTGAATACAAAAAAGCCACTGGCACCGAAGTCAGCTACCAGAGCATCGGTTCGGGCGGTGGACAGCGTCAAATGCTCGAACAAACCGTGGATTTCGGAGCCACCGACGGCCCCATGTCTGACAGCGACATGGCCAAGGCTCCAGACAAAAACAAAATCCTGCACATCCCCACCGCCCTTGGTGCAGTGGTGCCCATCTACAACATCCCCGGAGTGGATGCCAGCCTCAAATTTGATGGCAAAGTCCTCGCGGACATCTTCTCTGGCAAAATCACCAAGTGGAACGATCCTGCTCTGGTCAAGGACAACCCCGAACTGAAGGGGGTGATGTTTCCCATCACCATTGCCCGCCGTGCCGATGGCAGTGGCACCACCTTCATCTTCACCGACTACCTTGCCAAAGTCAGCAAAACCTTCTCGGGCACTGTGGGCAAAGGCACCACTGTGAACTGGCCCCAGACCAGCATTGGTGGCAAAGGCAATGACGGGGTGACCAGCGTGGTCAAACAAACCCCCGGTTCCATCGGTTACGTGGAATTGATTTTCGCCAAGCAGAACAACATTGACTACGGTCAGGTCAAAAACAAAGCCGGAAAATTCATCAAGGCCGACCTGAAAAGCATCACTGCTGCTGCCGCCTCCAAACCCATGTCCAATGACACCCGGGTGAGCATCACCGACGCATCTGGCGCTGGCTCTTACCCGATCAGCGGTTACACCTGGATTCTGGTGTACCAGAATCAGGATTACGGCAAGCAAACCGAAGCCAAAGCCAAAGCCGTCAAGAACATGCTGAAGTGGATCGTCACCGACGGCCAGAAGCTCAACGAAGGCCTCGGTTATGCAGAACTTCCCGAGAAAGCCCAGAAAATTGCCATCAGCCTGATCAATGGCATCAAGTTCGGCAACAAGAAACTGTAACCCTCGGTCAACCCCCTGCTTTTCGTTGCACTCAAAAAGATCCCCCTCCAAATGGAGGGGGATCTTCATGTGGCGCAGGAGAAATCAAGCCCTCCAGTACTGCCACACCCCGTCCACTTTTTCCATTTTCAAAGCCCCACGCAAACGCAAATGTTCCAGATGGGCAATCACCTCGGCCAGAGCAAACCGCCTGCCAAAGGTGTCCAGTTCACGCTGAAACAGTTTCAAAGACAGGTCGTAAGCATTCATGGGGGTAGCCAGCAGCTCAAGGCACTCTTCGAGGCGCTCATGGTGGTGGTCTGCAATTTCTCTGGCCCGTTCGGCAGCATTGAAAATCACCGGGCCATAATGCCCAATCACGGTGCGCTCGGGCTGCAGGGCTTCCACTTTTTTGAGGGTTTCAAAGTAGTCGCCCAGAGGGTCTGCCCGGGTGTAGGCGTAGCGACCAATGTTGGGGGTGATGCGTTCCAGAATCACATCTCCAGCGATGAGCAAGGAAAGCTCTGGATTCCAGAGTCCAAGGTGCCCATCGGCGTGTCCGGGCAACCAGAGCACTTCAAATTCCGTGCCACTCAGGGAAAGTCGGTCTCCGATTTGAACTGGGGTGACTTCTCCAAGCACCATGCGGTTTCTGGATTGGGTCATGGCGTGCCCAAGGCCATTCTGGGACTGCTCGGGCATGCCGTGTGAAAGCAAATGCTGGTCGTGTTCGTTTCGCCAGTAATCCCATCTGGACCAGTATTTTTCTCCACGGTCCACTTCTTCTTGCAGCATCAGGATGGGGGCATTGCTCTGTTGTTGCAGCCATCCTGCCAGACCGTAGTGGTCCGGGTGGTGGTGCGTGACGATGATGCGTTCCACATCCTGAAAAGTCAGGTTCAGTTCTTTCAGTCCGGCTTCCAGAGTGGCCACCGCCTCTGGGGTGTTGAGCGAGGTGTCAATCAGGGTCACGGGTGATGTCGTGTCAATCAGGACTGTGACGTACTTCATGGGATAGGGAATCGGAACCTGCAAGGCATACAGGCTGTCTGTGATGGGGATCAGCATGGGGTTCATCATAACCTGTCTGTTTTGAACCTGGATCAAAATTCTGTGGCCTGCGCTGGGGGCTTGAGGGTGTTCCTGAAGGAGTCACGCTCTGGAAGTTTGGTCAGGCAAAAGGTCACCTGACATGACCTGTCCATTTCATGACATGGGGCTGAATGGTGTCCTGCAGGATAAAAGCACCAGATTCAAACCCCACTTTCTCAAGAGATCCGATGACGTTCCCATGACAAAAAGACAGTCTAATGGGGGCATTGCCCGAGAGGCAGAGGTGACCTGACCCATGCAAAACAGCCGCAAAGTGTTCTCTTCACGCTCCGACCAGTACTTCAAAGGACTGATTCTGGTGCTGGGCGTGGCCATCATCGCCATCTTCGGTGTCTCCCTCTACCAGCTTCTGGTGGGTGGATGGGACGCCCTGAAAACCTTCGGTCTGGGCTTTCTGACCAGCACCACCTGGGATGTTCCCAATGAACAATACGGAGCCCTCACCTTCATTGCAGGCACCCTGATCACCAGCATTGCTGCACTCTTGATTTCCGTGATGCTGGCCGTTCCTGCTGCCATCTTCGTGACCGAATATGCCCCCAAATGGCTTGCCGAGCCCGTCAGTTACCTGATCGAGTTGCTGGCCGCCATCCCCAGTGTGATTTACGGCCTGTGGGCCATCGTGACTCTGGTGCCTCTGGTTCAGAAGCTGCAGGTCTGGATTTTCACACAGCCAGAGCTGCAAAAAATCCAATGGTTGGTCTCTGCCCCCACTGGACGCGGTCTGTTCACTGCCATTCTGGTGCTGTCGATCATGGTGATTCCCTATACCGCCTCGGTGGCCCGCGATGTGATCCGTCTGGTTCCCTCAGACCAGCGTGAAGCCGCTTACGCTCTGGGTGCCACCAAATGGGAAGTGATTTCCATGGCCATTTTGCCTTACGCCCGAGCCGGTATTTTCGGGGGTGTGATCCTGAGTCTGGGTCGTGCACTCGGTGAAACCATGGCCGTCACCATGGTGATCGGCAACAACAACATCATCCCCAACACCCTGTTCAGTGCCACCAACACCATGGCTTCTGTGATTGCCACCCAGTTTCAGGAGGCCACCAGCGACCTGCAACTGTCCAGCCTGCTCGGCATCGGTCTGTTGCTGTTCATCATCAGCGTGATTGTGAACTACCTTGCCCGACTGATCATTGCCCGACTGACCCCGAAAGGAATCAAATGATGTCCTCTGGCGTCAAATCCCACCAGATCAAAGGCACCGGGCTCAGCTCTGGCCGCAAGTTCAAAAACAGCTTCATGGCTGCCCTGATGGTGCTGGCCACCCTGATCGTGCTCACCCCTCTGGTCCTGATTTTCTACTTCCTGATTGTCAACGGCATCCAGAGCATCAGCTGGGAAACCTTCACCCAGTTGCCCAAACCCGAGGGTGAAGAAGGGGGCGGATTCGCCAACGCCATCGTTGGATCGGTGATCATTGTGGGCATGGCAACCCTGATGGGGGTTTTTGTGGGCATCGGTGGCGGTGTGATGATCGCCGAATACCCCGAGCACCGTCTGGTTCCCGCTGTGCGCCTCATCAGCGACGTGCTCTCTGGCATCCCTGCCATCGTGATGGGTCTGGTGGCTTACACCCTGATCATTGCCGAATTCAAATCCTTCCGGGGTCTGGCTGCTGCGGTGGCTCTGGGCTTCATCATGATTCCCATCGTGGTCCGCACCACCGAGGAAGTGTTGAAACTGGTGCCTCAAACGGTGCGTGAAGCTGGACTGGCATTGGGCCTTCCCAAGTGGCGTGTGATTGTCAGCATCGTGCTGCCTGCTGCCCGCTCTGGGATCATCACCGGGGTCATGCTGGCGATTTCCCGGGTGTCCGGTGAAGCTGCCCCTCTGCTCTTCACCGCTCTGGGTTCCCAGTTCTGGCAACTGAACCCCTTCTCCAGCCTCGGGATGTCTGCCCTGCCTCTGGAGATTTACAACCGGGCCAACAGCCCCTTCCCCACCTCACTGCCTCTGGCTTACGCGGCCTCGCTGATTCTGGTGCTGATGGTCTTTGCCACCACCCTGATTGCCCGCATCGCCACCCGCAAGAAATAACGCCTGACCTTCAAGGAGTGCCCATGCAACCCATCCTGAATGCTGAAAATGTCTCCATCTACTACGGTCCCAAACGTGCCGTCAATGAAGTCTCCCTGTCCATCCAGCCCAACACCGTGAATGCCCTGATTGGACCCTCTGGTTGCGGAAAAACCACCTTCCTGCGTGCCATCAACCGCATGCACGACGTGACCCCCGGAGCCCGAGTGACCGGAAAAATCACCCTGGACGGTCAGGACATCTATGCCACAGACATGGACCCTGTGGCTGTGCGCCGCAGAATCGGGATGGTGTTCCAGAAGCCCAACCCCTTCCCCACCATGAGCGTTTACGACAATGTGGCCAGTGGCCTGAGGCTCTCTGGGGTGACACAGAAGTCTTACCTGGATCAGGTGGTGGAGCGTTCTCTGCGTCAGGCCGCCCTGTGGGATGAGGTCAAAGACCGCCTGAAATCCCCTGCAACCGGTCTCTCTGGAGGTCAGCAGCAGCGTCTGTGCATCGCCAGAGCCCTTGCCGTGGAGCCCGAAGTCCTCTTGATGGACGAGCCCACTTCTGCTCTGGACCCTGCATCCACCTCGAGGATTGAGGATTTGCTGTCCACCCTCAAAAAAGAGGTGACCATCCTGATCGTGACCCACAACATGCAGCAAGCCGCCCGGGTCAGCGACACCACCAGTTTCTTCCTGAACGGAGATCTGGTGGAAAATGGAGTCACCGCAAGCATTTTCACCAATCCCAGAGATGAACGCACCGAAGCATACGTGACCGGGCGTTTCGGTTAAGGAGGCTTTTCAGGCCATGCGCGACCAATTGGAACACAGCATTCAAGACATCAAAGCCAGCTTTTTGCGGATGCTTTCCATCAACATGGAACAGCTCAGTCTGGTGCAAAAGGGATTGATCACCAAAAATTTTCATCACCTGTCTGAGCACACCAAAAAACTGGATCTGGAAGTGGACCAGCTGGAGCACGATCTGGAAAGCATGTGCCTGACTGCCATTGCCCTGCACCAACCGGTGGCTGGAGATTTGCGTTTTATTGTGCTGGTGCTCAAAAGCCTCACCGATGCGGAGCGCATTGGGGATTATGCGGTGCATGTGGCCACCGATCTGGAGCAACTCGCAGGAACCATCACCACCGGTTTCTATTCGGACATTCAGCCTCTGGTGTCCAAACTGACCGAAATGATGGAAACGCTGGCTTACGCCTTTGCAGAGAAAAACCTGCGCTCGGTCAAAGACCTGCAGGAAATGGATCTGGAAGTGGATGCCTTCTATGAGCAGCTTCAGCGCTCCACACTCACAAGGGTCATGGAAGACTTGAGGATGACTTCCTCTGCCTTGAAACTCACCCGTCTGGCCCGCAGCTTTGAACGCCTCGGGGACCACATGGTGAACATTTCAGAACGCATCCACTACTGGATCACAGGTGTGCCTTTCGAAAAAGCCCTGTCACAGAACCACTGAAAACGCAAACCCCTGTCAAGCGACGGACTGGAAGGAAAACCCTTCTGGTCCGTTTTTCTCTGGCTGTCTTCTTTGGTTGACTGCCCAGCATCACACCGCACAAGCTGCACTTTGTCTGAAGGCAAAGACCTGTCACCTGAGAAGAAACATCTGCCCCGAGCCAGGTCCCATCTCAACTTTTCAAAATCTTCCAGAGCAAAACCAATATTGTCTTTCTGTGTTGTCTCTGGATGCAAAAAGATTGTTGCACCAGAGCAGAACAGCCCCAAACCTTCTGGCAAATGGCCCTTTTTGACTGGATGCATCTTTTGTGTTTCTGGATCAAGGGAAAGGGTGCGTGATAAAAAGCACAAATCTTCATGATTTGAGGTTTTCGCTGTCAGACACGTTTTTCTATGAAATGGTCCTGTACAGGTTTGTATGCTTTGCAACATAAATAGGGTAAAGTGGCACTGTGACACGCAGCAGCGAAATCGTACGCAACACCAATGAAACCCAGATTCAGATCCGTCTGAACCTTGATGAGCCGCTCTCAGGCCCCCTCTCCACCGGACACGGATTTCAGGAGCACATGCTGGATCAGGTGCGCAAACATGGACGCTTCGGACTGGTGATTGAAGCCACCGGAGATTTGCATGTGGACGTGCACCATCTGGCTGAAGATGTGGGCATTGCACTGGGGCAGGCTTTCAAACAGGCTCTGGGGGACATGAAAGGCATTGAACGTTACGCCGATGCTTTCGTGCCCATGGATGAAACACTGGCCCATGTGGTGCTGGATTTCTCGGGCCGTCCCCATCTAGGATTTGAACCCGAGAAGCTGGACGTGGTTGGAGATTCCAACGGTTACAACATTTACCACCTGCGCGAATTCCTGCGGGGGTTCTGCAACCATGCCGGGGTGACCCTGCATGTGCGCCTGCTCTCGGGCAGAGACGCCCACCACGTCATCGAAGCCATCACCAAAGCTTTTGCACGGGCACTGCATCTGGCGACCCGCATCACCAGCCAGAGCTTGCCCAGCACGAAAGGATTGCTGTGACCTCAACTTTGCTGGTGGATTATGGCAGCGGCAATCTGCGCTCTGCCGCCAAAGCCCTGGAGCGGGCAGGCTTCGAGGTGAAGGTCTCCTCCACCCCTCAGGACGTGGAAGAGGCCCAGTCGATTGTGATTCCCGGACAGGGTCACTTCGGACAGGTGATGACCGAATTCAAAGACTCTGGTTTTGAAGGTCCCATCCGTGAAGCCCTGCAAGCAGGCTTGCCCATTCTGGGCATCTGTGTGGGGATGCAACTGCTTTTTGAAGGCTCTGAAGAGTCTCCAGAGGTGCGGGGTCTGGGGTTGCTGCCCGGCCAACTCAAGAAGTTTCCCAAAGGGCTTGCTGTGCCCCAGATGCAATGGAACACCCTGCAAAAGGTCGGCGAGTGCCCGATCCTGAACGGTCTGACCGCAGAATCGATGGCCTATTTCGTGCACAGCTATTACGTTCCCGAAGATGGAGGGGTTCAGTCCGGAGCGCTCACCGATTATGGGGTGCCGTTCTGGAGTGTGGTGTCTCAGGGGAACCTGCACGGCACCCAGTTTCACCCCGAGAAGTCTCAGGCGGTGGGCCTCCACATCCTCAGGAACTTCCGCCAGTTGGTGGAATCCCACCTCTGAAACACCGCTCAAGCGTCTCAGAACATACTGTTCGAGGGGTCTCGGGCGTGAGATATTGCCAAAATGACCTGTAAATTCGGTACCATACCCATGAAGGAAACACACCATGACTGATCTGGAACTGCTCCAAAACGGAAAGCATTACGATCCTTTTCGCTTCCTGGGCCTGCATTTTGCAGGCGAAACCGGCACCCTGAGGGTGTGGTCCCCCCCGGCAGCCAGCATTGTGGCCCTTTTCCCTTCCGGGAAAACCTACGCTCTGGAACAACTGGACCCCAGCGGTCTGTTTGTCCATGAGCACATTGAGCAGGAAGAAAACGCGCATTCTTATCAAATCCAGATCACCTATCAAGATGGCAATGTGCAAACCACCCGTGACCCTTACTCGTTCTGGCCCACCCTCAGCGAGTTTGACCTGAGCCTGATCAAGATTGGCGAACACCACCAGTTGCACAAAAAACTGGGGGCCAATTGCATGGAGCATCAGGGGGCACATGGGGTGTCTTTTGCAGTCTGGGCACCCAACGCAGAGCGGGTCAGTGTGGTGGGCAACTTCAACGGCTGGAACGGTTTGCAGCATCCCATGCGCACACTGGGCGACTCAGGCATCTGGGAGATTTTCCTGCCTTTCATCGGGCATGGAGAGTACTACAAGTTCGAAATTCGCTCCAGAGATGGCAGCGTTTTCCTGAAAAGCGATCCTCTGGCCCGGTTTTCTGAAATGCGTCCCGGAACCGCTTCCATTGTGTACGATCTGACACAATTCGACTGGAACGACGAAGAATGGATCCAGAGCCGCCAGGAAGACACCCGCAAAGACCCCATCAGCATCTATGAGGTTCACCTCGGGTCATGGATGGTCGGTCCAGAAGGCAAATTCCTGAATTACCGGGAACTGGCCCACAAGCTTGCAGACTACGTGGTGGACCTCGGGTACACCCACGTGGAACTGCTGCCTGTCAGTGAGCATCCCTTTGATGGGTCATGGGGCTATCAGGTCACAGGCTACTTTGCCCCCACCAGTCGCTTCGGAAACCCTGACGACTTCAAGTACTTCATGAACCACATGCATGAACGGGGCATCGGTGTGATCGTGGACTGGGTGCCCGGCCACTTCCCCAAAGATGCCCACGGACTCGGGCGCTTTGATGGCACCCCCCTTTACGAATACGCCGACCCACGCAAAGGGGAACACCTCGATTGGGGCACCTACATCTTTGACTATGGCCGCACCGAAGTGGTCAATTTCCTGCTGGCCAGTGCCCTGTTCTGGATTGAGGAGTACCACATCGATGGGCTGCGTGTGGATGCCGTCGCCAGCATCCTCTATCTGGACTTCTCCAGACCCCACGATGCATGGATCCCCAACATTTATGGGGGCAACGAAAACCTCGAAGCCATCCACTTCCTGAAGCGCCTGAACGAACTGACCCACCAGTACCACCCCGGCATCCTCACCATGGCGGAAGAATCCTCTGCTTTTGCAGGGGTCAGCCGTCCTGTGTACGCCGGAGGTCTGGGCTTCGATTACAAGTGGGGCATGGGCTGGATGAACGACTCTCTGGCCTACTTCGAGAAAGATTCCCTGTACCGCAAATTCGAGCACCACAAGATCAGCTTCTTCATGGTGTACGCCTACCACGAAAACTATGTGCTGCCCATCTCCCACGACGAAGTGGTGCACGGCAAAAAGAGCCTCCTGGACAAAATGCCCGGCGACAAATGGCAAAAACACGCCAACCACCGGGCGTTCCTCGCCTACATGTGGACCATGCCCGGCAAGAAACTGCTGTTTCAGGGTCAGGAGTTTGGCCAGTGGCAGGAGTGGAGCGAGGCCAGAGGCATCGACTGGCACCTCACCGAGTACCCCGAGCACAAAGGCACCCAGTTGCTGATCCGTGACCTGAACCACCTGTACCGCTACGAAAAAGCCCTGCACACCAGCGACTGCATTCCCGGCGGATTCCAGTGGATCAATGTCTCTGACTCCGAAAACAGCGTGTTCAGTTACATCCGCAAAGACCTTGACTCTCAGGAGCAGGTGATTGTGGTGACCAACTTCACCCCTGTGGAGCGCACCGCCTACCGCATTGGGGTTCCAGAGGCTGGCTCTTACCGCGAACTCCTCAACACCGACGCAGAAATTTATGGAGGCGGAAACCGGGGCAACCTCGGGTTGGTGCACAGCACCGATCAGCCTTTCAATGGTTTCCAGCACAGCATGGAAGTGCTGATTCCAGCTCTGGGCGTGGTGATCCTCAAAAAAGAAGTCTGATTTCCAGTACAGGCTCAGAGCATTGGACAGAGAAACCAGAGGAGGTCCGTATCAAGGCCTCCTCATTTTGATTGGGTAACCTGAAGAAGATGAAGTACGCTGCCCTTGGCATTCTGGCTGTTCTGGCTGTTCTGTTGATGTTGCCTTTGCTCGGTGGTCCCACCGTGCCGTTCTGGGTGATTGGTTTGTTGTTGGTGCTGCGCATCGTGATTCAGTGGGTATCTGCACCCACCCCACAAACCCGACGTGCTCTGGTGGCCCCCACCATTCTGGTGATTGGCGTGATTGCCATCGTGGCTTTCAATCCGCCACAGTAAAACCCTTTCCAAAAATGCCCCTTCTGAAATCCAGAAGGGGCATTGCTTCTTTGGTCAGTAAAGCCTCATTTCTTGAGGTTGCGCAAAGCCCCGAGCACATCCAGTTTGAACTGCTGGCTCTGGCTGTCCCAGCCGATCTTCACGCCGGGAGCCACAGCTTGCTGGAACCGCAACAGGCTGTCCAGACGGTTGGCAGGCTGGGCTTCCATGGAGAACAGCACCAGCCTGAGGGCCAGTTGCTTGAGGGGCTGTTTGATTTTCCCAGACGCCACAGGAGCTGGATTGGCAGGCGCAGTTGGCTTGGTGCTGCCCACGGGTGGTTTGCTGGGGGTCACAGTGCTGGGCACCTGTTGGGGGGTGTTGCTGGCAATGCGTTGCAGGTTTTCCCACTCGGTGGTGTTCAGTTGTCTGCCCCATCCCAGAGACACACCCCGGTAACTGGACCAGTGCCCGAGGCTCTGGGATCCGAGTCCCACCAACTGGTACAGGGTGCCCTTGCTGGTGATCACGTAGGCGTAACCGTTGTCGGTCAGGGAGACTGGGGTGTCGATTTTGCTGTCCAGTTCCAGTTGCCAGAGGATTTCTCCGGTTTCGCTGACCCCATACAGCATGCCTGCATAGTTGCCCACCACGATTTCTCCGTTGCTGGTCTGGATTGCAGGGGCAGCAATGGCTTTCTTGAGGTCGGTTTTCCATGCGAGGGTGCCGTCCCTGTTCAGGGCATAGAGGTCGCTGTCAAATGAACCCACCACGATCAGGCCTTTTTCCGTGATGATCGGAGAAGCGTTCACAAACAAACGGGTGGCGTATTTCCATTTCAGAGAGCCGTCAGGGTTGATGGCGTAAATGCTGCGGTCACTGCTGCCGATGTAAACCGTGCCATCTTCGTCAATGGCTGGGCTGGAAAACAGGGTGGAACCTGCTTTGAAGGTCCATTTGAGTTTGCCCTCGGGGGTCAGGGCGTACATTTTGCCGTCCTGACTTCCGAAATAGATGGTGCCATCCAGAGCCTGTGCAGGACTGGAATACACGCCCTCTCCGGCCCGGAATTCCCAGAGCTTTTTGCCTTCTTGAACCGCCACCACTTGCCCTTTGACACTGGCAGCCACAACCGTGCCATCGTCACGCAAGAGGGGGGTGGCGAAAAGGTCACCATCGAGGTTGTAACGCCATTTCAGGCGACCATCTGGCAAGATGGCCTGCAGGTGATCGTTGTAGGCCCCAAAGTAAATGGTTCCGTCCAGCGTGCGGACGCCAGGCGCCCGGGCAATGTCGGTGATGGCGACTTCCCAGTTCTTCTGTCCCTTTGGACTGAGGTTCTGGATGAGGTTTCCTTTGATGAGAAGCAAAGTAGAACCGTCTGGCATCGCTGTGGGTGCACTGAGCGCTCCAAGGTTTTTGCTCCATGAAATTGCTGGTTTGGCGAGGGTTGAGCCTGTGAGGCAGGAAGTGCAAATGAGCAAAGCGCTTCCCAGAGAGGTTAATGGTTTCTTTACGCTAAGACGTGGAAGCATATTTCTCACAGTACTAACGAGCATACCCAATATATAATGCAGGTGTATGAAAAAGATTCTCATCACCAGTTTAATGATCGTCTTTGGCAGCGCTTTTGCTCAAACCTCTGACTCCACCACTGCCCCCACCACCGATGTGGCCACCACCACTGCTGCGGTTTCTCCTGAAGAGCACTATGCCCGTGCTCAGGAGCTTGCTGCACAGGCAGAAGTGGCTTACCCCATTCCCTTCTATGACCGCGACCTCTGGAAAGCCGCCGTCTCGGAAGCAGACATGGCCGTCAAAGGCGATGCCAACCGCGAGTACCGCTCTTACCTGGGCCAGTTGTACACCACCACCCAGTGGTGGATCAATGGCTACCGCATCTGGGTTGAGCTTGGCGACCTGACCGACGAAGAAAAAGTCTGGGCTGCCGAAACCGCTGCCAAACTGGCTTACATGCGTCTGCAACAAAACGACAAAGCCAAAGCCCGTGAATACGTGCAGCAAGGCCTGAAGTGGCAAGAAACCGACAGCCTGAAAGCCCTTGCCAAACGGGTGATGTAAGACCTTCGTCACAGCATTCTTCACCAGAACATGCTAAAAAGCAGAGGAAGCCCTCTGCTTTTTTCTCATGAGTTTGGTTTCATTTTTCTTACACTTTTCTTCATTTTTTGGTCTTAAGCTATTCTTCAGGTTTGACAGATCCCCATGCCATAAATCAAGGCAAAAGTCCGATAAAGACAGGACTTTTGCCTTTGATGTTCAGGCTGAAATCTCTTCACTGTCGATGCGCACAAAACTGCCCGACATGCGTTTTTCCACCAACACTCTGGCAGGAAGCCTTGCCGCCAGAGCAGGCACGTGCGTGATGACCCCCACCATGCGACCAGAGATCTGCAGCTTTTCCAGTGCTCGGGCAACAGCATCCAGGGCCTGTGGATCAAGGGTTCCGAAACCCTCGTCCAGAAAGAGGGCACCCAGCAGTTTGTTGCCAGCCAGATAATCGCTCAGGGCAATGGCCAGAGACAGGCTTGCCAGAAAGGTTTCTCCGCCAGAAAGGGTCCGAATCGGGCGGGTCTCGCCGGCATTCCAGTGGTCTGAAACCACATATTCCCCATCTTGCAGGTGCAAAGCATAACGGCCATCGCTGATGTCGGTCAGCAGGGCTCCAGCACCAATCAGCAACTGTTCCTCGACCTCTTCCAGCAAAAATTTGGGAAAGCGGTCCAACTGGAGGTTTTTGGCCAGAGCATCCCAGGTGTTCAGGGTCTTCTGGTGCAGGGCTGCTTCTTTGACCAGCGTGCGCTTCAGGTCCAGCTTTTCTTTCAGATGGCTTTGCTGGGACTGCAACTGTCCGACCTGCACACTGAGCCCTTTCAGAGAAACGGTCAGGGTCTGCAACGCTGACTTTTGTTGCAGGTGCAGCTCTGGTTGGTACTCACGTCCGGCCTTTTTTTCCTGCACTTCTTGCAGTTGGGCCTGCACACCAGCCAAACGGGTTCGCCACTGCTGAACTTTTTGTCTGGCTTCTTGCATCTGCTCTGGCGTCATGGCACAGGCCAGAGCCTCTTCTTGCGTCATGGCAAGGGTGCTCAGGGCTTCTTGCAAGCCACGGTGGGCTTCCTGCCACTCCTGTTCACGCTCGGTCACCTGTTGGCTCTGGAGGTCCAGTTGGGCTTTCAGGGCAGAGGTCTGGCTTTCTGCAGCAGAAAGCAGGCGATAGCTGTTCTGCTCCATTTGTTGGAAACGGGCTTTCTCTTGCTGCAATGCCTTGAAGCGTTTCTCGGGGTCGTCTCCCCCACTCTTTTGCAAAATGGTTTGCGCCAAGCCAGAGAGCAACGCCTGCATCTGTTGCTGTGGGTCACTGGTGGTGAGCCCACCCTGTTTGGCTTGAAAACCCTGCTGTCGTTTCTTGAGTTCGGTTTCCCGTTCGGTCAGAAACTCCTGCCCCTGCTGCATGCGGGCTGTGACGGCATGCAACTGGTTTTTGGCGTTTTGATAGTTTTCAACGATGGTTTCCAGATGTTTTTCGGCTTGTTTGACCTGCTTTTCAAGGGCCGTGATGTCTTGCGGAACATGAACAGGCAAGGACCGCACCTGTTGTTCGCAGACCGGACAGGGTTCTCCCACTTTCAAATGGGCTTTGAGGTGCAATGCCTGATGCTGCACTCTGGAGGTTTCCAGCAGGGTTTTCAGGCGCTCCACTTCGGTGCGGGCTTCTTTGCCTTGTGGAATCAATTGCTCCATCAGGTCACGCAAGCGTTGCTGTTCTTTTTGCTCTTTGAGGAGTTGCTGCTTTTGCTGCTGGATGCGCTGCTGTTCCTGCCCGATCTGCAAAGCTTCTGCTTCCAGTTGGGCTTTCAGTTCCACCATGTTGCGGGCCTGTGCATACGCGTCTTCAGACCATGGCAAGACCACAGGGCTTGCTTTGAGTTGCCCCCCGAGTTGCTTCAAGCGGGCATACAGACCCTGAGCGTCCTGCAAAGCAGACATCTGGCTCTCCAGCTCTGGCACCTGAAGCGCTTGCCCTCTGGCTTGCTGGTAAGCTTTTTCAGCTTCCTGAAGTTTCAGGGTGGCCTGCTGATGGGCCTGCTGGCTTTTCTGATGGTTCAGTTTGGCCTGTTGCCATTTTTCCTGCAAAGAGGTTGTGGTTCGGATCAAGGTCAGGACGCCTGCCACCTCCAGAGCGGCTTGCACCTGCTGTTCCAGCTTTTCCATGGCAGGTTGGCTGGAGAGCAGGGTTTGCATGTCCCTCTGGTGCCGGGTTTCTTGTTGATGCAGGGCTGCAAGTTCTTCTTGCACCACCAGAGCCTCAGACAACTGGGTTTGTTGTTGTTCCTGCTCCTGCAAGGTGTGCAGGGTGGTGTCCAGTTGGGTGGCCAGTTCCTTCAGGCGTTCATCGGTCACTTCGGCAAACTCTGTGTCCAGCCGGTGCTGCAGGAGGTCATGCTGGGTGCGTGCAGAACGGGCTTTTTCAGAAGCCACTTTTTGCATGCGGGTGAAACGGTCCAGTCCGATCAACTTCCCGAGCAATTCCTGTTTTTCCCGGCTGTTGCCCTTCAGGAAACGGTCAAATTGACCCTGTGGAAGCAAAATGGCCCGTGTGAACGAGTCAAAGGACAATCCCACCACTTTCTCGATTTCCGACTGGATGTCTTTTTTCTTGTTGCCTTCCACAGCCGTCACGGCTTTGCCATCCTGAATTCTGGACAGGCGGGTTTCGCTTTCGCTGGCTTTGCGTCCCTTGGAACGGGCCACCTCGAAACGCTCTTGTCCCACCTCAAATTCAAAACGCACGGAAAGGCTCTGGGCCCCCTGAGAAATCAGGGCATCCAGTCCTTTGGCACCCAGACGGGGGGTTTCACCGTACAGGGCAAAGCAGATGGCATCCAGCAAACTGCTCTTTCCACTGCCGGTCTGTCCCTGAATGGCATACAGGGAC
Organism: Deinococcus misasensis DSM 22328; assembly: GCF_000745915.1. Lineage (NCBI taxonomy): Bacteria > Thermotogati > Deinococcota > Deinococci > Deinococcales > Deinococcaceae > Deinococcus > Deinococcus misasensis. The sequence continues at coordinate 21,478 of NZ_JQKG01000011.1, read as the reverse complement.
AACTCTGAAAAATCCACCTCGGTGTGCTCCCGAAAGCAGGTGAAGTTTTGCAGGGTGAGTTTCAGGGGCTTCACGGCTCTTCTCCTTCTTGAATCAGGCGTGAAGCTTCCAGAAACGCTTCACGGATGTCCTCTGGCAAGGCACCATGCCGGTCCAGATAATACTGCTCGAAAAGCTGCACATCCGACAGGTGGGCACGGGCCGCCGCTCTGGACTTCACTTCCTGCTGGGACACCTCAATTTCGATGGCCAGAGCATTGGGCAGCACCTTGGCCACCCGTTCTTTGAGGCCTGCAGATCCCATTCCGGCAGGCAATTCCACAATCACACGCAGCAAGCCTTCAAAGTGCACCAGACTGTCCATCTGCTCAATCTGGTCGAGTTGAACCCGCACGGTTTTCAAGGGCTTGCCACTGGTGAGGGGCACCTGCTGCATTTTGATGGGACGGCCCGGCTCGGCTTCGATGAGGTTCACGTATTTTTTCTCGCCTGCTTCGCCAAAATCCAGCTGGATGATGCTTCCTGCATAATAGGCTGGCGGCAACTCCGACACCTGCTGGGGCTTGTGGATGTGCCCTAGCGCAACATACTGCAACGCTTCAGGGAGCATGCGGGCACTGACCGTATAGCTGTTGGTGATGTCAAAAATGAAGTTCCGCTCGCTGCCTGAAGGGGCACTGCCATCAAAGGTCAGGTGCATCATCAACATGTTGACAGCGTCAGGTTTCAACAAAGAGCCCATTCGACGCAGGAAAAAGTTCATGCCTTCCTGATACTTTTGACGCCACTGGCTGACATTGCCTTCGGCCACATCGGCCAACTTGACCAGTCTGCGCTCAGACAGGAACGGGAAAGCCAGCACCTGCAGCACGTTTCCATCTCTGGCCTGCACAGGATACACCAGTTCTTTCAGGTCGGGGGTCACGTGGGTCACCATGTGGGCACCCACATGCCTGAGGAGGCCACGGATGCTCCGCAGGCGTTCTGCACTGTCGTGGTTTCCAGCAATGGTCACGCTGGGAATGCCCGCTTCTTTGAGGCCCAGATAGAATTCATAGATGGCGTCTTCGGCGGCGGCACTCGGGTTGACGGTGTCAAAGACATCTCCAGAGACCAGCACCGCATCCACGCGGGCATCTCTGGCAATGGAAAGGATTTCATTGAGGGTGGCTCGAATTTCGGGGGTGCGGTCCAGACCACGAAGCTGTCGTCCGGCATGAAAATCCCCGGTGTGGAGAATGCGCATGATGACCATTGTAGGGGGTTGGCGCGACAGAATTGTGCAGCCCATTGGAGACCAGAGAGAGTGTTTTGTACAGATGCCAAACTTGTGAATCCAGCACGATTGCTTTACACTTTTTTTACACTCACAATTTGCAAATGCGAAATACCTGTTAAACTTCTCTTAAGTACGCATTTCCTGACGTGATGCTTCAAACGCGCCAGCCATCGAGGTTCCCCATGTCCAGACTTTCTCATCTCTCCACCCTCTGTCTGCTTACCCTCGCCCTCAGCGCATGTTCCACTTCCCGGATGCCAGACTCTGGACCTTCATCAGAGCCTACACATTACATCCAGCAAAAAACCCTCTCGGCTTCTGAAGATCCCGTTCAGGTGGCCCATGCGTTGGGAGGGCAGGTGGTCTTCTGGCATCCTGAAAGCCGTACTTTGCTGGTGGGTCTGAAAACATCTGCACTGCTCAAGCAAAGCACATCAGGCACCCTCGAACCCGATCAAGGTGTGGTTCAGGTTCCGGAATCCACCATCTACGCCAATGGTCCAGTGTTGTGGGGCGATGGTCCGGTCCTCTGGGGTGACGGTCCAGTGCTCTGGGGCGATGGTCCAGTCCTCTGGGGCGATGGGCTGTATGGTCCTGTTCCAGAGAACACGGCTTCATGGTCTCAACTGGGATTGAAAGAAGCGCAACTCAGCACCCCATCTGCCGGAAACAGCATCACTGTGGCGGTGCTGGATTCAGGGCTGGATTTTCAACACCCTGCTTTTCCCTCACAGGTCCTGACCAGCCAGAACGCCTGGAAAGATTTCGTGGACAACGACAACCTCCCACAAGAAGTGGGCGTTCCGGGCAACACCGGTTATGGTCACGGAACAGCGGTGAGCAGCATTGTGCTGCAAGTGGCACCCAGAATCAAACTCTTGCCCGTGCGCATCTTGAATTCAGATGGAAAAGGCGACCTGTCAGACCTGGTGCGTGGCATTTACCACGTGGTGGACCGAGGTGCCAGAATCATCAACCTCAGTGTGGGTCTGCCCGAGAAATCCGCAGCCTTGCAAGCGGCCCTGAGTTATGCAGCATCCAAAAACGTGCTGGTGGTCAGCAGTGCAGGAAACAGCAACCTTTATGGCCTGAACTCCCCTGCCCGTTACTCTGACAGCAATCCGCTGGTGGTCAGTGTGGGAAGTGTACAAACCAACCTCCAAAAATCCATCTTCAGCAATTACCACGAAACCTTGACCCTTTCTGCACTGGGAGAAAACATTTATGTGGCCTATCCCGGTGGCTTGAAGTCCAGAGGCTACGGCACTTCCTTTGCAGCTCCACAAGTGGCAGGTGCGCTGGCTCTGGCGCTGGGTCAAAATGCTAACCTCTCCAGTTCATCTGCTGTCCAAGCCCTGAAAAATTCAGCAATCCCCCTCAACGCTTACAATCCAACGTTCCAGAATCAGTTGGGTGCAGGTCTGCTGAATGTTCACACTTTCGTGGAAACCACCAGGCCCTGAATCATGACCACCGGTTTGGACTCTGCTTCAAATGCACAGGGCATTTTGGATCTGGCCCGCAGGTTCATGGGCTCGAATTATTCCGAAGCACAAAAAATGGCCTTGCAAGCGGCCAAAATTGCGCTTGAAGCAAACCTGCAAGACCTGTATGCCAGTGCCATGCTGGTGGCTGGCATGGCCTCTTACCAGCTTTCAGACCTGAGCAACGCCGAGAAATACCTGATTCAGGCCCTGAACCGCTTCACCATCAACCACAACACCCAGGACCAGATCGAAGCCCTGATCGCCATGGGCAAAGTGTATCGGGATCAGGGCAAATACGATTATGCCAACGGCATGTTCAGCCACGGCCTGAACATGGCCCGAGAGTCTGGTCATTTTACAGCTGAAGCAGACTGCCTGAATGGACTTGCCAGTTTGTATGCCATTCAGGGCGACCAGATCAAAGCCATTGAAGCTCTGGAAACCGCTTTGCCGCTGCGTGAAAAGCTGGACACCCCCACCAAAGTGGTGAATTTGCTGTCCAATCTCGGGGCCTTACACACCCAGATTGGACAGTATTTTGAAGCCCTTTCTTACCTGACCCGTGCCCACCAACTGCTGGCCGAAACCGACCATGACCCCCGCACACAGGGGGTCTGCCTGATTTCCATCGGGGTGCTTTACCAGCAACTGGGTGACCATGAAGATGCCCTGCGTTATTTCAAAGATGCCCTGAACATCGGCGTGGGGGCCAACATCCCCGCTTTGCATGCCACGGCTCTGGTCAATCTGGGTGAAACCCTGAGAATCAAAGGGAACATCCGTGAAGCCATGGATCACCTTGAACGGGCCCATCGGCTGAGCACCCGCCTGAACCTGACCTCCAACATCATCTCTGCCCTCAACAATCTGGGGCACATCTACAACTGGCAGGGAAACCACAAAAAGGCCCAGACCACCTACTATGATGCGCTGGCTCTGGCACGACAGTCTTCGGACAAAGAGTCAGAACTGGATGCCCTGATTGGCTTGGGCAAGCAGTATCTGGCCTTCCGGAAACTGAACGAAGCCCACGGGTATTTCATGCAGGCCCTGACCCTCGCAGAAAACAGTGGCCGCATGAAAGCCATGGCCAGCGTGCACGAATGCCTCTCGGGTTGTTTTGAGCAAATGGGCAACCCCAGAGCCGCTCTGGAACACTTCAAAACCTTTCACAGGATCGATCAGGAATTGAAGAACGAAGAAGGGGAACGGCGTTCACGTTATTTAAAGATGCGTTTTGAACTGGAACGCACCGAACAACGTGCCGAAATGTACCGCCTCCAGAACGAAACCAACGAACTGGCCCGCAAAGCCGCAGAGGCTCTGGTGTTTGAGCGCACCCAAGAGCTGGAACAGTCCCAGGTGGAAATCGTCACCCGTCTGGCCATTGCAGCAGAGTCCAGAGACGATGTGACCGGAGCCCACACCTGGCGCGTGGGTCGCAATGCCGCCATGCTTGCTCAGGAGATTGGCCTTCCCAGAGAAGAAGTGGAAATCATCCGTCTGGCTGCCAGATTGCACGATGTGGGCAAAATTGGCATCCCGGACAGCATCCTGATGAAGCATGGTGTCCTGACCCCAGAGGAATACGACCAGATGAAGACCCACACGGTGATTGGTGGGCGCATCCTCTCAGGGGGGAAATCCAGACTGCTGCAACTGGCACAGGAAATTGCCATTTCGCACCATGAACGCTGGGATGGACGGGGCTATCCTTTTGGCCTGATGGGTGAAATGATCCCCCTCTCTGGCCGGATTGTGGCTGTGGCCGATGTGTTTGATGCCCTCACCCACCGCAGGCCCTACAAACAGGCGTGGAGCCTGAAAAATGCTCTGGAGGAACTGTCCAGACACAGCGGAGCCCACTTCGATCCCCGCATCGTTGAAGCCGCCTTGAGGGTCTTCAACAACCTGAAAATCGTGACCGAAGACGCCCCAGAGATCTGAGTCAAACCTGCTCAGGCTGGGTTTCAGGCACCTGAAGGGCCTCGACGTGAATTTCACCGTAAGGGGTTTCCTGGGTGAGTTCCACCTCGCCAAGCCGGACCGATTCCAAGAGGGCTGCAAAGTAAACGGTTTTTTCACCCCAGTCTTTGGTGACAATAGCACCAAAGAAAAAGGTCTGGATGTTCTTCACAAAAGCCAGAATGGCCTTGCGTGCGTCTTCAAGGGTCAGGCGGTCTTTGACCATGTGTGCAGCCTGCACCTCTCGCACGGCGCTTTTGGCGGCGGCCAGAAGCTGGGTGAGCACCATCCGCTCTCTGGGTTTCTTGCGCTCATAAGGCAGATCAAGGCCTCTGGCGGGAATGATCTGGCTTCTTCCTTTGCGTTTTTCAGAAAGAAAACGCACCAGAGCGTCCAACTCTTGCAAAGCCTGCACACTGTTGATCACATCGGAAGGCATGTCGTCGAAGTCTTCGGTGAAGTCTTCAGGTTCATCTCTGGGGATTTTGGGCAACAGCAACGAGGTCTTCAGGGCAATGACCGCAGCCAGTTGAGGCAAAGCTTCGCTTGCCAACTCTGCATCCATGGCCCTGAGGGCATAGAAGCGGCCCAGAACCGCTTCGGTGATGGTGGTGAGGGGAACACCCCCGGGCTCAAGGCGATGCTGCTTCAGAGCTTGCAAAAGCTCTGGAAGGCTGCCAGAAAACCCGGGGAAGTCCAGGGTGAGGGGTTCCATCAAAATCAGGGGTTCAGGAGGCCCAGAGCATCCCGCACTTCTTGCATGGTTTGCTGGGCGATGGTTCTGGCTTCTCTGGCCCCTTCATGCAGGGCATCTTTGACCACATCGGGGGTGCTGTAAAGCTCCTGTGCTTTTTGCTGGATGGGCACAAGGGTGCGCTCCACGCCTTTCATCAGGGTCTTTTTGCAGTCGATGCATCCGATGCCAGCAGTGCTGCATCCCACTTCAACCATCTGGATGGTGTCCAGATCGCTGAACAGTTTGTGGTAATCAAAAATCAGGCAAACATGGGGGTTGCCCGGATCGGTGCGGCGCACACGGGCAGGATCGGTGGGGGCCACCCGCAGTTTCTGCCAGATGGATTCGATGTCTTCCAGCACACCGATGGTGTTGCCTTTGGACTTGGACATTTTGCCCTGTCCATCCACGCCGGGCACCCGCAAAGCATCCTTGTTGTGGACCGCCAGAGGCTCTGGGAACAGTTCACCAAAGCGGCCATTGAACCGGCGGGCAATTTCTCGGGTCAGTTCGATGTGCTGGACCTGATCTTCGCCCACAGGCACCGTGTTGGCTTTGTACAGCAGGATGTCTGCGGCCATCAGGGTGGGGTACATCAAGAGACCGGCCAGAACGCTGTGCTGGCTGGACTTGTCTTTGAACTGGGTCATGCGTTCCAGATCCCCGAGGGGGGTCTGGGTGGAGAAAATCCAGCCCAATTCGGTGTGCTCTCGCACGTCGCTCTGGGCGAACAGGATCACTTTGTTGGGGTCCAGACCCGCAGCCATGTTGACGAGGGCAGCGTCAAAGGTGCGTTTTCTGAGCAGTTCAGGTTCGTGGGGGATGGTGATGGCGTGGTAATCCACAATGCAGTAAATGGAATTCTTGCCGAGTTCCTCACCAAGCTTGACGTAATTGAGGATGGCTCCGAAGTAATTCCCGATGTGGATTTCACCGGTGGGTTGAATGCCAGAGAAAACTCGCTTCACGCCCATCAGTATACCTGTGGACAGGGTTTTTCTGTACCCTGCACCCACCATGAAGTCCGTACATTTGGAAGGCAAGACCGCAGCCTGTGAATTCTCAAGTGGATTTGCAGTGCTGACCTTAGAAATTCACTGACAAACCTCAGGCAAAAACGTTAAGATACCCCAAAAAGGAGGACAACATGAACCGCAAAATACGGGTTTTGATCGCCAAACCCGGCATGGATGGACATGACCGTGGGGCCAAAATTGTGGCACGGGCGCTCAGGGACGCTGGAATGGAAGTGGTGTACACCGGCCTCAGGCAAACCCCAGAGATGATCGTGGCCACCGCACTGCAAGAAGATGTGGATGCCATTGGACTTTCTGTGCTCTCCGGAGCCCACATGCATTTTTTCAGGGAAGTGCATCAATTGCTTGCAGAAAAACAGGCCACCGACATCCTGCTTTTTGGTGGAGGCATCATTCCCGATCAGGACCTGCCTGCTCTGGCCGAGCTGGGGGTTTCCAGAGTCTTCACGCCGGGCAGCAGTCTGGATGAACCTGTGGTCTGGCTCAATGAGGCGGTTCAGGCAAGGTGGGCCGCACAGGAACCCCTGTGAGCTCCAGAGACACCATCTGGGGCACCCACAAGGAGGCCATCGAAGAACGCCTGAAGGCTTTCCACCCGGACCTCGAAAAATACATTGCCAGCTTTGCCTATGAAACAGTGTATGACCGTCCGGGTCTGGACCTGAAAACCAAAGAATTGCTTGCCATCGTGATGCTGGTGTCTCTGGGCAACCCTCAGGAATTGAAAACGCACTTCAGGGGTGTGGTGGCCGCTGGAGGCACATTGCAAGACATCGAAGAAGCCTTGTTGTTTGCCATCCCTTATCTGGGTTTTCCAAGGGTGATTGGGGCTTTTGAAGTGCTGCGCAGCATGAAAGGGTTTGCATCTTCAGAACCTTGAAAGCCAGAAAACCAACAAAAAACCATGGGCATCAGACCCATGGTTTTTCTGTGCAAAACATTCAAATCAGAAGTAGTAGCTGAGGCCCACACGCAGACCAAAACCGCTCAGGTTGTTCCATTTGCCTTCGGCAAACACATCAAAAGCATCGGTGACCGGGTAAGCCAGACCGCCCACACCACCAAACAGGAAACTGGCGCCTCCGTTGCTGAAACCCATGCCCAGAGAGGGACCAAAGTACAGGTTGACGTCATCGGTGACATACAGGTTGGGCAGCACATCAGCCTGCACAGCAAAACCTTTGGTGGTGATGTCGCCAATCAGACGGGCATCCACGCTCAGGTCGTCAAAAGCCACCAGACCTTTGGCGGTCAGGCCAACACTGCCACCCAGAGTGGGGGCATGGAAAGCGACGTTTGCAGAGAAGTCCTGGGCGTGGGCAACGCTGAGCAGAAGACCGGCCCCGAGAATGAGAGTGGTTTTTTTCATGTGTTTTGCCTCCACGACCATTCTACATAGACCTCGGATGATGTCCAGACCGAAATTCAGCTGATCTTCAGTTTTGACTCTGACTTTTGCCCATCAAATCCTGAGGGCCTGCAAAGAAAAAGGCCTTCTCGCACGAGAAAGCCTCCAAGATGTCGTGGCTTTTCAGAACCCCTAAAGCTCTCCAGTCCAGATCAGCACGTCTCTGCCTCTTTTCCTGAATCCCAGATCCTGATACACCTGCTGGGTGCTCAGGCTGGGTTCCAGATCTGGCTGGGTCAGCAGGTACAGGGCGATCACATCTCCCCTGCGGCGGCATTCTGCCACCACAGCTTCCAGGAGTTTGTGGTACACCTCGGGATGGTCTGACAGGGTGTGCAGTTCCTCGATGGTGGCCCGCCAACCCAGACGGGCAGGTCTGGCCTGATAGGTGACATGCACAAAACCCCTCACCTGATCGTCTTGAGCAATGTACACACTGCTGTCGTCATCGGTGAGGGTTTGAAACCAGAGTTCTTCCAGCAGCTCGGGATTCCGGGTGGCCGGAGCCCCTTCCCAACCGAGACAAAGCTCGGTCAGGATCTGGCTGTCTTTGCGGTTGGCAAGTCGGATGTGCATGGGCATCCCTTACAGGTGGACCAGAATGCGGCCACAAGAAGGGCACTTCACGGCAGGGATTTTTTTGGCTTTGGCCTGCTGCTGGATGGTGACGGGCAACTGCACATTGCAACCGGTGCACCGGCTGTTCTGGATGGCCACCACCGCCAGACCCTTGCGGGCTTTGCGGATCATCTCGTATTCCTTGACCTGACGGATGTCGATGGTCTTGAGGAGTTCCGTGCGCTTGGCCATTTTGGTGTCGTGTTCATCGCGCAGGGCCTGAATGCGGTTCTCATCCATGGCTTCCAGTTCGGTGAGGCGTGGGTTCAGGCGGTCTTCCTGTTCCTCCAGGCTGTTCCACTCTGCGGTCAGTTCCTCTGCACGGGCATAGAGAGGCGCGAGGATTTCTTCCAGATCGGTCACCCGATCTGACAACTGTTGAATTTGGTTCTCGTACTGAACCTGGGTGCGCGCATCGAAGGCATTTTTGCTTTGCTCTTCTCTGGCTTTGCCGAGCTTCTGGCGGTAGTCTTCCAGTTCGAGTTCATTCCTCTGGATTTCCTTGCGGGTCTCACGCTGACGGTTCCGGCAACCTTCTTGTTTCTCTTGAAGGTCTTCCTGTTCACTGCGTGCACTGGCAAGGTCACCCGGAATGCGCGTCTCGTCGCTCTTTAAACGATCCAGCTCCAGGTCCATCTGTTGAATGACGTAGAGCGTTTCCAGCATCGAAGAAGCATTCATCTCTTTTACTTTACACCGTGAAGGCCGCCAGAGTGCCAGAGAAACATGGGAAATTCCGCACATCTTCCCCAATTCAACCAGAGTTCAGTCCTTCTGGGGTTGTCCGCTGGCCATCTCATCCACACCAATTTTGGGACAAAAACCTTTCATCAGGCACCCAGGGCAGTTGGGCTTTCGGGCAAAACACACCCTTCTGCCATGCAGAATCAACGAATGGTGCAGAAAGATCCATTCTTTTTTGGGAAACACCTGCATGAGGTCTTTTTCCACCTTGTCTGGATTCATCTCCTCTGAAAGCCCGAGGCGTCTGGAAAGCCGACCCACATGGGTGTCTACAGCAATCGCAGGCATGCCATAGATGTTGGAGAGCACCACATTTGCTGTCTTGCGCCCCGCACCGGGCAAGGCCAGAATGGCATCAAAGTCGTTGGGCACCTCGCCATTGTGCCTTTCCACCAGAAGCTGGGAAAGCCGCACCACATTTCTGGCCTTGTTGTGGTGCAAATTGACGTTCATCATGTGGCTTTCCACTTCTTCTGTGGAGGCTCTGGCCATGCTGAAAGCATCTGGAAACACCTGAAACAGTTTCTCTGTGGCCACATTGACGCTCTTGTCGGTGGCCTGTGCCGACATCACCACAGCCACCAGCAGTTGGAATGGACTGCCGTACTCCAGTTCGGTTTTGGCATCTGGATAAAGGGTTTTCATGGCTTTGAGCACTTTTTTGGCCCGTGTTTTGCGGATGGCAAGCAGGTCAGGGTCAACCATATGCCAAGATCATACCGAAAGCCCGAGGTCAGAATGCCAGCAAAAAATGCAAACCGTTCGCTCTGAACCTCAACAAAAAACCCCTGCTGTTGAGCAGGGGCAAAATCAATCAGGAATCAGGGTGAGCTCAAGGGGTCATGCCCGGCTGACCAGACGTCGGAAAAATGCGCCAAATCCGGGCCTGGGTTTGGGGGCTGCCAGCTCAGGGGCTGGAGCTTGCTCGGCAACAGGCTCTGGCTCTGGAGGCAACTCTGGAGACACCCACACCCCACCGAAGCGTTTGATGGCGTATTTTGCGTTGCGGATGTCTGCTTCTGGTGAGTGGGCTTCAAGTGGATTGACCAGGCTTTGCAGCATGGCCTGCAGTGAAACATCTGCGCATTCCCACTTGCCAGAGTGGTAAGTGGCTTCATGACCAAATAAACGGATCGTAGCGGGCATAACCTTCCCCCTTTGACGGTGCATTCCTGATTGGGTGAACGCAGTGTACTATACCTGCGGTAAACCACTCAAGGGCGGATCGTCCCGGGTCTCTGCACATGAACCATGCCACACAATGAAAAACCGCCCGAATTGGGCGATTTGTTGGGGATTTCCCTGAGGACAGGAGCGGGAAACGGTGTACTTTCTGTGGTTGTTTACTCGTAAACCAGAATGCCAGCGTCGGTGAGTCGGTCTCGCACCTGATCGCTGCCTTCCCCCACCACACGGATCACAAAACGGCGCCTCTGGAACTGGCTGCCCGAGGTGGCCACCGAAATGATGTTGGAGGGCTTGATGGCCTCAATGGCACGGTTCAGACTGCCCGGCACATCAGGCACATCAATGGTGATGCGCTCTCCTCCTTCTTGCAAGCCCATAATCTGCGTGAAAGCCCGCAACACATCGGTGATGGTGATCATGCCCACCAGATTGCCTTCCTTGTCCAGCACAGGCATGCCACCAATTTTGTGTTCCTGCAAACGCAAGGCGGCATCTTCCATGAATTCATGGTCAAAAGCCGTGACCACCGGAGAAGCCATCACTTCATCCACCGTCAATTTGGACAGCAGGTAGTTCAATTCCCACACCGAGAGCGTGGTGGCTTTGGATGGCATGGCATCTTTGAGGTCTTTATCTGTGACCATCCCAATCAGGGCCCCATCTTTGACAATGGGCAAACGTCGGAAATGGTGGGCCCCCAAAAGTTTCAGGGCTTCCAGCACAGGGGTATCTGGCGAAATGACAGTCGGGTTCGGAGTCATCCAGTCACGTACGAGCATAAAATGCGCCTCCTTCAGCTTGTCCTGTATAACACAATCATGAAAGATGAAGGCAGGGGGAAGCAAGTACATTTACACTTCATGTTCCTCAAACAGCCGTAAAGTATGCTCCAGAACATGAAAGGTTCTCAACTGCTTGCTGTCACGGCCATTGCTGGTCTCGCCCTCATGGGGTCCACATTCAAAGCGCAAAATGCACCCACCAAAGTGGGTCTGGTGGATGTCGATGCTGTCTTCGCATCTCACCCCAAATACAAAGATCTGTCTGAACTCGGAGACAAAGCCAACGCCGAAATGGAGCAGCTCAGAACCACACTGAAAATCAATGATCTGGCTGCCAAAGCACAAGCTGCCAATGCTTCTGCCAAGGACAAACAGGATTTCGAAACCGCCAAGAAAACCTATGATGCGGCTGGGGCAAAATGGCAGAAGCAAATCACTGCACTGCAAGAGCCTGTTGACACCGATGTCAACCGTGCCATCGCCAATGTGGCCAAAGCACAGGGTTTCAGTGTGATCCTGAACCGTGGATCTGCTGCCAAATCCGGTCTGGTGATCTATGCCGATGAACAGGCCACCAACCTCACTTCTGATGTGATGAAAGCCCTCAAGTAACCATGAAAAAATCCCTTCTCACACTGACCCTGCTGCTGGCAGGCTCGGGTCTGGCTGCTTCTGCCACCAAAATCGGCTTCATCGATGTGGAGAAGATCAAGGCCCAGCATCCTTCCAACAAAACCATCACCCAGTTGGAGAAGGAAGCCAGCAGTGCCCTTGACCCCATCCGCAAAAAAATTACCGATCTGCAAAAGACCGTAGGCTCCAGCAAGCCCACTGCAGCCCAGGAAAAGCAATACAAGGACCTGCAAACCCAGTACAACAACACCTTTGAGAAGTACCAGAAGCAGCTCAAACCGAAACTGGACGCCATGGCCAAGAGCATTGACACCGCTGTACAAAAAGTGGCAAAAGCCCAGGGTTTCCAGATTGTGATGAGCAAAAATGTGGCTGCTTCTTCTGGACTGGTGGTCTACGCCGAGGAGAAATCCACCGACCTGACCGCAGCGGTCATCAAAGCCCTCAAATAAACCTCCCAACCCACAACCGGGTTTCCCAGAGGATGTTCTTTGCAAGAGCATCCTCTGTTTTTTGTTCTTCAGGGTGCCATAATGGGCAGCAGCATGAATGGAACAGATCCCCTTGTCCCTCTGGACTACCTGAACATCAACCTTGCACTGGTCAACACCGGCCTGTTTCTGATCCTGTTCGTCTGGAGTGTTTTCCTTTTTCAAAAGCCCCGGGTTTCCAGAGCTTTTCTGGTGTCCAGTCTGGTCATGTACCTGTTCACTGGAGTTGCAGTGCTGCTGCACTTCTACACTGTGGCCTCTGGTCACCAGATTCCTTCTGGGCGCTCTGGCGGGCATTTGCGTTATGTGATCTGCCAGTTGCTGACCGTGGTTGCAGCCCACCTGCTCGGTGCAGGAAAACTCACCGATCCCAAAGTGGGTTCCCGCTTCATGTGGTTGATCATGCTGTTCGGTCTGGGTGTGGCTTTTGAAACCGCTCGGGTGTATGTGGTTCAGTTGCTGTGAAAGACCTTGAACGGCTCTTGCAAGACATGCTTGGTCCAGAGGTCAAACTTCTGGAATCCAGCACCTTTTCCAGTGGCATGGCGTTTCCCATCCACAATGTCACATGGGAGCAGCATGGCGTCCAAACGCAGGGGGTGCTGAAAAGGTATCCTCCTGGCTTTGAGGAACATTTTTTTCGGGAAAGCTGGGCATTGGGGCATTTGAACGAACTTGGTGTTGCCGTTCCAGATTTGTTGGGAGCATTTCAAGACAACTCTGGTTCAAGTGTCTTGATGGAGCTGATCGAAGGCCGTCCCATCATGGAGGTCTTGTCAGGATCAGACCAAACACTCTGGTTGGAGCGGTTTGTGAAGCAGTTGATTCAAATTCACCAGATTGAAGCGAAGCAAACACCACAGAGCATCCTTCTTTCTGAAAGCGCTTTCGAAAGTCTGATTTCCCGGTTTGACCGTCCTTTTCAAAAAGAACATCAGCAAACCTTTGATTGGCTGCGGAAGCAAGATGTGCAAAGCGTCACTCGGGTTCTGCTTCATCAGGACTACCACCCCTGGAACGTGCTGCTGACCCCTGAAAACCAGTTGGTGGTGCTGGATTGGGATTGGAGCACTGGAGATCCCCGTCAGGATGTGGCATGGACCCGCTTGATTCTGCAAAAATCCCAGCAACCAGAGCTGTGTGAAGCCTTCACAGCACAGTATGGTCAGCAAAACCCAGAGTCCACAGACCATCTGGAGGTGTTTGATGTGCTGGCCCACCTCAGGTGGCTTCAGTTGCTGGAGCAACCCTCTGCAAAGTCAAAAAGCACCCCTGAAATTCAGCGCTGGATTGAACAATTGAAACAGGAAAGTTTTCAGAGGATTCTAGAGATCTCTGGCATTCCCATGGCCAAAAACAAACCCCCCTCACCGGAGTGAAGGGGGCTTTTCTCAGAAGAAGTTATTTCAGGTAGGTCAGGCCTGCACGGTCCACCACTTTGCCGGGGGCAGGGGTCAGACTGGTGCTGAGCACGTACACCCTGAGGTTGCCTTTGCCCGCAGCATTGGCCGTGAGGGTGCCGTTGGTGACGGTTTTCACGTCACCAGTGACCGCATCGGTGTAGGTGCCGTTGGGAATGCCAGTGAAGGTGGCATCGCCGGACACTGCAACCAGAGCAAAACTGTCCACACTGCTGCTGGTGAAGCGGCGTTTGAAGGCCATGGCTGTTCCCGAAACCCCATCCAGGCTGTACTGTCCTTTTTGCAGTGCAGGGACCGCACGGCGAATCAGGTTCAACTGGCGGATGTGCTGTGCCAGAGGGTATTCCAGGGTGGTGGCAATGTTGCCCGTGGCACCGCTGTATTTGCCAAAGTTGCTGACGCTGATGGCACCTGTGATGCGGTCTCCGAAGTACGCACGTCCGGTCTGTGCGAGGGGTTTGTTGGGGCCCACGTCGATGACCATTCCTTTCTGGAACTCCACTTCAGAACCGTAGTACAGGGTGGGAATGCCACGGAAGGTGAACATCAGGCTGAGGTTCTCGGCCCACACGTCCTGCCCGAGGGAGAAACGCTGGTTCTCTGGAGCACCGTCTGGAGCGTAATCGTGGCTGTCCACATAGGTGACGTTCCAGGTGGCATCGGCGTAGTACTGGTCTCCCCCAACGGCCACACCAAAGGCGTCTCTGGCATTGGCGAAGTTCCAGTGCATGGGGAAGTCAATCACATCCAGACCACTGCGCAAGCTGTTGTTCACCGCTCTGTAAGCGTTTCCGTTGAGCAGGTGGTTGGTGCTGGTGGGCTGGGTGGCCACATTGGTGTTCTCATTCCAGTGCTGCAAGACAGCGGCTTCGTTCACTGTGCGGTCGGTGCTGCTCCAAGGGTAGGCTTTGCTTTCTGCCCAAGTGTAGAAGGGGGTGGAAATGGCCGGAATGCCACTGTTCCAGACCTGACGGTAACGGGTCGCCACCTCACCAAACATGTAGAAATTGGATCCGCCTCTGGCTTTGAACGCAGGATTGAACACTTTATTGAAAGTGAGTCTGGAGATGTGTTTGACGGTGTCCACGCGGAAAGCATCCACACCCATGTCGATGTAACGGTTGTACGCATCGATCAGGTAGTTGTAGGTGGTGGGGTTTTCGGTGTTCAGGTCCACTGCGTCCCCAGCGATTTGTCCGGTCTGGACGGTGTAGCTTTCCCAAGACAGGGACTTCTCATGGTGGTATTTGAAGGTGGTGTCCTTGGTGTCTTCCTTCATGGCAGCAATCCGTGCCTGATACTGTGCAGCAGGCGTCAGCGTGCTGTAGTTGGAAGGCAAAAGTCCAGCAGGAGCAATGTTCAGCAAGTTGGCAGCCGTGTCTGCTTTGGTGGGGTCTTTCTTGAAGAGGGGGTACAGGTTCTCTTCACCAAAGTTGCCTGTGTGGTTGAACACCACGTCCTGAATGATCTTCATGCCCCGTTTGTGCACTTCGTCAATCAGGGTCTGGTAACTGATGCCCTGAGACAGGTAGCGGGGGTCCACTTCCTTGAAGTTGCTGGCATGGTAGCCGTGGTAGTCGTAACCCGAGATGTTCTTGACCACTGGCGTGATCCAGATCGCCGAGAAACCCAGAGCCTTGATGTAATCCAGCTTCTCGATCAGGCCTTTGAAGTCCCCTCTCCAGCAAGGATCACCGACATTGCCTGCCACCGAATCGTCCCAGCAGGCGGTGTTGTTGGTGGTGTCTCCGTCGTAGAAACGGGTGGTCATCACGAAATAGATGGACTCTTCACGGAAATCGGTTCTCGGGGCTTGCTGCAGCGGCACGCCACTGGTGGTGACACCTGTGGATTCCGTTCCGGAAGCATTCACGGCAACCACTTTGAAATTGTAGGTTTGACCCGCAGTCAGGCCACTGGCAGTATAGCTTGTTGCATTTTTGGCCAGAGGGGTGCTGGTCACCAGGGTGTAATTGGTTTCGGTGCTGAGTTTGCGGTACACCCGATAACCTGTCACCTGACAGTCGGTGGATGCCGTCCAGCTCAAGGCAAAGCTGTTGGGTCCCGCAGAGCCTGTCAGACCGGAGGGGTTGCCCACAGGTCCAGTGGCGCACACGGTGGGCGTCCCATTGACGAGAACGCCAGAGGATTCAGCACTGCCATCGGTGCTGGCAATTTTGAAGTTGTAGGTGGTGCCTCCGGTCAGCCCTGTGGCGGTGTATGAAGTTGCGGTGGCAGGCAAGGTGGCGGCAAGGGTGTAAGTGGTCTGGGCACTGGTTTTCTGGTACACCCTCACATTGGTGAGGCGGCAGTCGTTGGGTGCCGTCCAGCTCAGGGCCACCTGTCCGGTTCCACCCACGGCTGCAAGGGAAGCAGGATTGGTCAATGCGCCTGAAGGGATGGTCGGGGCAGCCACCCAGCTCATGGTATTGCCGTCATACCAGCCATCTGCTGTGCGGTTGGTCAGGTCCGGAGTCTTGACCCCCGTGTTGGCCGGATCCACAAACAATGCATTGACATTGGTGGCTCCAGAGAAGGTCTGACGGTACCAGCCGCAACCAATGGCAGTGGTGGGTACACCTGGCCAGGTGGTGTTGGCAATCGCAGGACTGGCCGTGACACTCCAGTAATGCACATTGACATTGCTCCAACTGCTGGGTTTTTTGAAATTCAGGGTGATGCCACTCGGGGGAGCAACGGGGGTTCCAGAGGCAGTGGCTCCCGTGGATTCTGTGCCTGCACTGTTGATGGCCACCACTTTGTAATTGTAGGTGGTGCCGTTGGTGAGGGCTGTGGCCGTGAAGGTGTTGGCGGTTTTGGCCAGAGGGGTGGTGGTGAGCAAAGTGTAGGTGGTCTGGGCACTGGTTTTCTGGTACACCCTGTAGCCCGTCACCTGACAGTCGCTGGAGGGGGTCCAGGTCAGTCTGATTTGCTTGTCACCAGCAGTGCTGGTGAGAGCGGTGGGATTGCCCACTGTGGTGGTGTTGGAGCAGACCCCAGAGGTGTCACTCCAGGCACTGGTGGCTGGATCGTACCAGCCTTCTTTCACCACACGAAACAGGTCACCGGTTTTGTTGGCCGTGTTGTTGCCATCCACAAACACCAAGTTGGCCGATGATGCATTGGCGAAGGTGTATTTGAACCAGCCATTGCCTTCGTCCACCATGGCAACACCGGGCCAAGTGGTGTTGGCAATCACAGGTTGGGCTGCCACATTCCAGAAGTGAATGTTGGCTTTGCCCCAGGCGGTGGGTTTCTTGAAATGCACAGTCAGACCAGCACCTGCCACGTCAGGGTTGGTTTCGTACCAGGTGGTTCCATTGAACCAGCCATCCCGGTTGCGGGAAAGGTCCACGGTCTTCTGGGTGGTGTTGCTGGCATTCACAAACAGCAAGTTGCTGGATGTGGCATTGGGAAGCGTGTAAGTGACCCAGCCACCAGAAGCCGCAGTGGTTGCCACACCAGGCCAGGTGGTTGCAGCCAGTGCAGGAGAAGCCACCGTGTTCCAGTAGTGGATGTTGGCGGTTCCCCAGGTGGTTGGCTTTTTGAAATAGACTTGCAATCCACCTGCCGCAGCAGGCTGAACTTGCTCTACAGGAGCGGGGACTTGACTTCCACAAGAACTGACCATCAGTGCGAGGGTCAGCAACCCTCCCATCATGCGCTTTGAAACCATGTTTTCCCTTTCAGCCGTTCTGCTGGTTCAGACGGCCACAGCGAGCCTGTCACCTCGGACAGGTGTTTGCCATTTGTGATTTGGTATGAATTGATTAAATACCTGCACCAGAACGAAGTCAAGCATCAAATGGAAAGGCTTCCATATATCCAATGTTTTATCATTATTCTCATGATGTTTCTGAAAACCTTTGTGTAAGTTAATTTTTTTATGTCTTGCATTTGTGGTGAAACCACCCGAACCCCTCCTTGTTTTTCACTGTTGTACAGAGCATGAAGTGGAGTTGTTTTGATGCTGGTACAGGCTTTATGAAATCGAAATCATCTATCACAATGGCTTAAACCGTCCTCGCACACTTCATCAAAAATGCCTGATTGGATTAAGATTGGATTAACATTTTGTAACGTTTTTACACAACAGAAACTTTGTAGCCTGGAAAAACGAATTTTGACAGATGGATTGCCTCTGAAAAACCAGACTTTCATCTGGTCCTCAGCTTTTCACCAAAAGCTCCAAAGCCCAGCCCCAGAACCTCTTGCGTCCAGCACGAGTCTTTCAAAAGACATTCCATGAAAAACAGAATGAAACTTTGAAAGGATTTCTGAATGATTCCATTTCTTTCGGAAAACCGCATCATGCAACGTCCTTTGCACCACGTTCATGAAAAACCACATTCATTGTTCTACACGACGAAACCACCAAATCCCTCTGCAATTTTGATGGTTTGAGCAAACGCTCTCTTGACAACGCTTTCAAATCGTGATTCACTAGATGCACACCAACTGAACCAATCCTGAAGCAAGTTCCTTAGGGAGGACCTGTGCGCGAAACTGTGACCTTAAATCATGTTGCCCGAGAAGCTGGAGTTTCCCCCAGCACTGTCTCGCGGGTGATCAACGGTACCGCTCAAGTGGCTCCCGAGAAACACAAAGCTGTTCTGGAAGCCATCCAGCGACTTGGATACAGCCCAAATGTTCTCGCCAAAGGACTGGCACAGGGAAAGTCCCTCAGCATTGGTGTGGTGACCCAGGAAATCTCCAGTCCTTTTTATGGAGAAATCCTGAAAGGCATCGAGCAGGGTCTGGATGGCAGCCCTTACCACCCCATCTTTGCGAGTGGGCACTGGCGTGCAGACCGTGAGAAAGAAGCCCTGCGTGTTTTGAGTGGCAGACGTGTGGATGCCATGATCGTGCTGGACGGGCTTGTCCCCGAGAGGGAATTGGCTTTGCTGGCCAAATCCATGCCCATCATCGTGATTGGCCGTCGCATCAAAGGCATGGAACGGCACTGTCTGGACATCGATCACACCCTGGGCGCTTATGTGGGGACCCGGCACCTGATCGAACTCGGGCACACCCGCATTGCCCACATCTCTGGTCCCCTCCACAACAAAGCTGCCCACGACCGCTACCAGGGCTATAAAAAAGCCATTCAGGAAGCCGGTTTGCAGCTGGATCTGGATCTGGTGGTTGAAGGCAACTTCACCGAACAATCCGGCGTGCTGGCCATGGATGCCCTCTTCAGCAAAACCCGCAATTTCACGGCCATCATTGGTGCCAACGACCAGATGACCTTCGGGGCCAAACTGGCCCTGTACCGCAGAGGAATTCGCGTTCCCCACGACATTTCCTTGGTTGGCTTTGATGATCTTCCCGGTTGCTCTTACATGACGCCCCCCCTCACCACCGTGCGCTTTCCGACCCTTGAATTTGGTCGTGAAGCTGCCCGAGTGATCTTGCTCATGCTGGAAAATCGCCCTTACACCCTGCACAATTTCCAAGCCCAGCTGATTGTTCGTGAATCCACGGCGCTTTTGCGCTGACATTCAGGATCTTTCACGGAGGTTGTTTGGTCCATGACATAAAAGCCCCTGAAAGCGGTTTCAACTGGTCAAACGTTTGCTCTTCAAGTCGTTTCAAATACTTCAGAGGAATGAAGTGGAGGAAAATATGAAAAAAGCTCTTGGTCTGCTCGCTGTTCTCGCCCTTGGTAGTGTCGCCTTTGCCAAAGAAACCCTCACCATCACCTGCTTCACCAACCTCAACGAGTCCGTTGAAGCCGCCATTCCCCTGTGGAAAAAAGCCAACCCCGACGTGGACATCAAAGTCAACGCCCTCAACTACGGCGACCACCACAACGGATTGACCACCGCCCTTGCCTCTGGCAACGGTGCCGGTGACGTGGCCTGCGTGGAAATCGGCTTCGTGGCCCGTTTCGGTGAGTCTGGCGGTCTGGAAGACCTGTCCAAAGCCCCCTACAACGCCAAACAGTACCAAAACCAGGTGACTGCTTACGCTTGGGCACAAGCCACCAACCCCGACGGCAACATGTTCGTGCTGCCTGTGGACATTGCTCCTGGTACCCTGTTCTACCGTTCTGACATCCTCTCCAAAGCAGGCGTCAGCACCGGTGCCCTGACCAAGAGCTGGGACAGCTTCATCGACGCTGGTAAGAAAATCAAAGACAAAACCGGCGCTTACCTGCTCCACAACGCGGGCTTCATTGCCCAGACCTACATCCGTGCCAACATCCCCGCTGGCGAGAACCTCTACTTCGACGCCAAAGGCAACCCTGTCCTGAACAGCGCCCGCTTCGTGCAGGCCCTGACCCTTGCCAAAAAAGCCCGCGATCTGAAACTGGACATGAACATCGGTGAGTGGAGCCCCGAGTGGACCGACGCCCTGAACAAAGGCAAAGTCGCCACCCAACCCTTTGGTGCATGGTTCGAAGGCACCATGCGCGGCATGGTTCCCGACACCGCTGGCAAATGGCGCGCTGCTGACCTGCCCGGCAAGAACTACGCCACCTGGGGCGGCAGCTTCATGGCCATCCCCAAACAGAGCAAAAACAAAGCCCTCGCCTGGGAATTCATCAAGTTCTTCGCCCTCAACAAAGATGTGCAGCTGAACTCCTTCAAAACCATCAGCGCCCTGCCCTCCCTGAAAGCCGCTCAGAAAGACCCCATCTTCAGCCAACCCGTGGCCTTCCTGGGCAACCAGAAAGCCCGCCCCATGTGGGTGAATGCCGCCAACAAAACCAAAGCCATCGATGCCAACAAGTTTGACCAAGTGGCCAGCGATGCTCTGGGTGCAGCCATCAACAAAGTGCTGAACGATGGTGCCGACATCAAGGCCGCTCTGGACGAAGCCCAGACCGCCGTTGAACGTCGCGTCAAGCGCGGAAACTGATCTAAATCCGAATGAGCTCCCTCCCAGAAGCCTCCCTTGGGAGGCTTCTGGGAAAACGCTTAGAAGCTGTCGGAGCGCAACCCCATCACAGCGTTCCCCTTCCGGACAGTTCTGGACAGGCTTTCGTGTAAGGAGTTTTATGACCACCACCACCAAAACAAACGTAGAACACAAGAAATGGAGCTGGAGCAAATTCAACCTTGCCGCAGCACCCTATGTTTTCGCCAGTCCCTTTTTTATCTCCTTCGCCATTTTCGGCCTCCTCCCCATCGTTTTCTCCCTCATGCTTGCCTTCGGACAGTGGGACTCCGCCTCCAGCATCACCAGCTTCAAATGGGTCGGACTCAGCAACTTCCAGTTCATCTTCACCGAACCCGAGTTCTTCAAATCCATCTACAACACCTTCTGGATCGCCATCGTCTCTGGCCTCCCACAGCACTTCGTTGCCATCCCCCTCGCTTACGTCCTGCACACCCAGGTCAAACGCCTCAAGCACTTCTACACCGCTGCTTTTCTCGTCCCTTACATCACCTCCACCGTCGCCATCTCCCTGGTGATCACCGTGCTGTTCAGTGAGCGCAGCGGAGCCATCAACCAGTTCCTGCTCTACCTCAACCAGTTCCCCCTCTTCGACTGGCTCATCCCTGACAAAACCGGCGAAAACTACATCAAGTGGCTCTACGAAAAGGAATACACCAAACCTCTGGTCTGCCTCCTGGTGTTCTGGCGTTACTTCGGTTACAACATGATCCTGTACATGGCTGGACTGCAAACCATCTCCTCTGACGTCTACGAAGCCGCCGAGGTCGATGGGGCCAGCAAATG